>CAZMOG010000020.1:0-28659 GCA_964567845.1 uncultured Odoribacter sp.
ACCGCTGATACTGTTTTTTATTTTGTTATAAGGGGAATTTTTCTCCCACCTTATCCCCCCCTAGTGAGTGCCATTGTACTATGGGTTTTTGGATCGTCAAGGGAAATGTTACGAAATTGTTACATTTTTACTATGTTTTAATTTTCTACCAACTCCAAATCATCTGGTAACAGAGTACACTGTGCTTTGGGATTTCCTTCTTCATCTAGTATTTCAATTTCATATGCCTCTCGTGGTTCCTCAAATACCATAAGTATAGCACCGATTTCACCTTTTTTTACACCCTCTTTACAATCTTTCATAATCTTAACTGTATCATATTCCTTAAACTTCATAATCTCTCCTAACTAATCTTTTACAAAAAGTGTTGTTAATTCAGGTATATCTGAACCCGTTTTTATTATCCAACCAGTTCTCACATTCACAGTATTGCCATTTGATCCCGTAATAGGTATAACAACTGTATATCTCTGACCATACTCATCCAGTTGTCCTAATACTGCCTCACTATTCGGCAATTTTTCATATATTTGTCTAATTAGGTCATCTGCATTCGATTGATTGTATCCTAATGCACTTTCAAATACCTTGGCTTTATTTCCTCCTACCGGGTGATTGGGATTTAAGGCATATTCAGTTAATTTCTTGGGATTAATAGTTGCATTTTCAACATTTGGTATTACATTGTCTATTGCTTTACTACCACCCTCAATAACAACCTTCTTTCCAACCTTTTCAGCCGCTTCTTCTTTTAATTCTTCCTTAACTTCTTTACTGATTTTCTTAGCTGCTTTGTATCCATTGCCTAATTTATCCACATTTTCGGCGGTTTCACAAGCTGCATCCAATTGTTTTCTAAATTTATTAAGTGTTTTTATATCATCTGTATTGGTAAGCACACTTAACACAATCGCTCCGGCTTCTTTTATGTTTCCTTCATTTAAATACACAGCTGCATTTGCTAAATCCGCCAAGTCACCCCAAGCGGGTATCATACCCATTACATCCAGTATAAAATGCACATTTTCACTTGTCAGTTTATACTCTTTGTCTCCGATTTTCCACTCAGCATATGTTTTATTATTGGACTGGGTTGTTTTTTCCTGCGTATAATAACCAGGCAGTTTTCCTCCGAAACCAAGTGTTCCTCTACCTACTCCTGCCAAAATGGAAACGGTTCCTATTCCGCCAGTTTTCGTTCCCACATTACTACCAGAACCTATTGTATTATATAACGATGTGAGAGCATTGTCCACATTGTTTACTTTCCCTTTTTGCGTTGACTTTGATGTGGTTGCTGCTGCTATTATACCTGCCTGTACTCTTACCTGAACCTGTCTTGGCTGCACTTGACTTTGAGGCTGACTTTGCCGCTTTATTCGTATTCTTGGATGATTTGGCTGCTGCTGATACTGCTTTTGCAGCACTTCCTACTCCGCTTATCTTTGCCATATTCTATTTTCCTCCCCTGTACTATAACTGATGACTGATTTGTGTATAACTCTGACTGTAAACCGTAAATATATCCTCCAATATGTACTGACCATCTACAAAGAGTCTCAGCTTCCACATTCCCTGTTTCTCTTCCAGTCCCTTCATGTCTATCCAGAAATGAACCGCTGCATTTTCTTCTTCCACATTACCTATCAGATTTTCTGCATATTCATAAAGTTCTCCATCCGGTGCATACCAGGCAGATGTAACCGAATGAATCCCTGTCATTCTGCCAAATTCAAAAAATGCTGCTGCTTGTCTGTCCCTTCCTATGGCGAATGCTTTCCTGTTTACAGGCAGAAGGGCAGATGCTTTTATATTCTGCATCTGCTCGGTCTCTTTCTTACCTTCCCACAGAACCTCCACTTTCTGCGGCTGATAATACAGTCCCGATTCATACCACTGGACATCATCGCTACAACCAGACCCAACATAACTCTAACACCCTTCGCATGAAACAAATCGTCAGCTTGCGGAAAGTTCGTTCGTGCTTCCTTTCTCCATAGGCACGACAAAATCTAAATTTCACATCCCTGCTGTCTAACCTTCATCCTCTGCCAGCTTACAAACCCATAAATATCATTTGCTGCATATCCCAAAAGAAATCATAATAAGCATGACAGAGCTACTCCATAACAAAATTTCAGACTTAGAAAAATAATTCATTAACTTCAAAAAATAACCTCCAAAAAAATAAGCATCCGCATACACATCTTCTAAGACCTAATGATGTGTAAACGAATGCTTTACGCATTACCTACCCGGTGGCAGATTTATTTCCATATTAACAACGGCTATTATAATAGATAAAAAAGAAAAAAGCAACAAAAATATCTATACCATTAAAAGTAACTCTACTAAACCACCCGATAACAGTGCCACAATCAAACCTAACACAACTCCAACACCAGTGCCTTTCGCATGAAACAGGTAATCCTTATATTCCTTATCCATATCTTCTGTTCCCGGTATTCTTAACTTCTTACTATGACAGAAAATTCCCCAATCCAATACAAGCATATCATAAATATTTACAGTCAGAAATAATGTAAATACATGGATAAACGTTGCTCCAAAACTTCTGCATCCCGAAAAATAAGCAACACCAGACAAGACAATTACAAAAAATATCACTCCAAATATTTTTTTACTAATATGAGATTTTTCCCGCTGTTTTATCATTTCTTTATATTGCGGTAACAACTCTACCCTTTCCCTAATTTTAGGCGGATAAGACATAATCATACTGATAGGGTCTTTATATTGTGCCGGTAAAATTACTAATGTAAAAAGTAGACAACATATTACACATTCAACTAATAAAATCATCTTTTCTGCCTTATTATTTCAATTCTCTATTTTTTATTTTCTAATGCATGTATTATGCAAGCAATTCCACTTATAAGTGCAAATAATATCATTCCCCCTACCATATCATTATTAAGGAGACCGCCCACAACTAATCCAACACAACTCGATACAACCATTATTATTACTGATATAACTGTTTTTCCCATTTTAATTTCCTCCACCAAGTACAGTTCTTCTTAATTACATATTATCAATTACACTATTTGCCGTCAATCAAGACTTCCTTGAGGCTGTATCAAAAAACTCCATATTTGATTTACGGAGAAAGACTGCATATAAGAGAAAGGGGTGCCCCCTTCTCCCTCAAATTCCTCCTTCGAAAATCAAATCCACACCACCCCAAGCCCCAAGGAAGTCTGTCCGTTCAGCCATTATTCCCCCTCCCATCTTGACAATTATTTCAATTTGATACATTATAAAGGTATATGTTCTATTTTAGAAACCTTGAACTCTATATTAGGAGGGGACGTATTTATGACTGGAAATTTAACTTTATTAACTGACTTTTACCAGTTAACGATGATGCAGGGTTATTTCAAAAATAAAAGAGACGAAAAGGTTATTTTTGATGCCTTTTATAGAAAAAATCCATCCGGCAATGGTTTTGCCGTCTGTGCAGGACTTGAACAGGTTATCGACTATATTAAAGGGCTTCATTTCGATTATGATGACATCTCTTATCTGAGAAATTTGAATCTGTTTGATGATGATTTTCTTAATTATCTGGCAGGATTTCATTTTACAGGTGACATTTATGCGGTTCCGGAAGGAAGTGTTGTATTTCCTATGGAGCCTTTGGTTAAGGTCATTGCTCCGATTATGGAAGCCCAGCTGGTAGAAACTGCTATTTTAAATATTCTCAATCACCAGAGTCTAATTGCCACTAAGGCTGCCCGTGTATGCTATGCTGCAAAGGGTGAACCGGTTATGGAATTTGGTCTTAGACGTGCACAAGGTCCGGATGCCGGTGTGTATGGTGCAAGAGCCGCTGTGATTGGTGGATGTATTGGTACCAGTAATGTACTAGCTGCACAGCGTTTTGAGGTTCCTGCCCTTGGAACTCATGCGCACAGCTGGATTATGAGCTTTGAAGATGAATTAACTGCTTTCCGCAAATATGCAGAGCTTTATCCAAATAATATTACACTCTTGGTTGATACTTACGACACCTTACGTTCTGGTGTTCCTAATGCAATTACTGTATTTAAGGAATTAAGGGAAGCTGGCAAAATGCCTCGCTCTTATGGTATCCGTCTTGACAGCGGTGACTTGGCTTACCTTTCTAAAAAAGCCCGTGTTATGTTAGACAGAGCCGGGTTTGAAGATGCTTCCATCTGTGCTTCCAGTGATTTGGATGAAACTTTAATTAACTCCTTAAAGACACAGGGTGCTGCCATCAATGTCTGGGGCGTTGGAACAAATCTGATTACCTCAAAGGACTGCCCTTCCTTTGGCGGTGTTTACAAACTTGCCGCTATTGAAAGAGATGGTGTTATAACACCTAAAATCAAGCTCTCTGAGAACACAGAAAAGATTACCAATCCAGGTAACAAAACGATTTATCGTATTTATGACAAGACTTCCGGCAAAATCAAAGCAGATTTAATCTGTCTTGCCGATGAAACTATCAATCCAGATGAGCCATTACGATTATTTGACCCTATCGACACTTGGAAGAAAACCTTACTACAGCCAGGTTCCTACCTTGTGAAGGAACTGCTTGTTCCAGTATTCCAAAGTGGTCAGTGTGTATATGAATCCAAACCGGTTATGCAGATTCGCAACTACTGCCAACAGGAACTTTGCACTCTCTGGGATGAAACACGTCGTCTGGTTAATCCTCAGGAGGTTCACGTTGACTTATCTAAGAAATTATGGGATATGAAGCATGAACTTTTGAATACCTATCACTCCATTGAAGATTAATTTTCAAGTTGACGATAACGAACCACAATATATTGAACTTGCAAACTTCGACAAAATATGTTTCAAAAACACAAGAATCTCAAAATTTCTTGTGTTTTTTGTATTTTCTTGTAGATTTTTCCACCAAATATGATATACTGGGTAATGCACAAGTGTATCCATATTGAGATTTGTGTTTACACGTAACCCTCAATATGTAGGTACACTTTTATAGTGCGAAGAACTCCAGCGAGAAAATCGAAGATTTTTGAGCTGGTGCATTACTCGTATCTATATGTATACGAACTTAAGGGGAGTTTAAATGAAAAAAGCAATTTCGATTATAGCTGCTTTTCTTGTTTTAGGATTCATCATATATCATACCTTTCCCAACCAGTCTCATGCCAGTAACACTCCATTAAAAGAAGAGTATTATTATAATGAGATTACATATGTCGAAGAGGTTATTATGATTGATCCTTCTGCTGCATATAATTATTCCAAAACAATCGACACGAAACAGGACAGTCTGACTGTCCTTGTAAATAAGGACTTTTCCCTTCCAAAGGATTATGTTCCAGCGGATTTGACAATTCCAGATATTCCATTTAGCTTCACAAACTACAGCGAAAAGAAAATGATGCGCTCTGAGGCTGCTACTGCGTTGGAGAAGTTATTTAATGCCGCTGCTGAAGCCGGTCTTAAGCTTTATGGTGTATCCGGTTATCGCTCTTATGCTCGTCAGCTTACTATTTACAATAATAATTTAGCTGAAAATGGTTATGAACGTACCAGCCAGTATTCTGCCATGGCAGGATACAGCGAGCACCAATCCGGACTTGCCATGGATGTTTCTACTATTTCCATCAACAACCGACTGGATGTAACCTTTAGCGGTACACCGGAAGGACGCTGGCTTGCCGAAAACTGTTGGAAATATGGTTACATTATCCGCTATCCGGAAGGCAAATCCCATATTACAGGCTATGCTTATGAACCATGGCATATCCGTTATGTAGGTACTGACCTTGCCAAAACATTAACTGAAGATAATATTACTTTGGAAGAATACTATGGCTACCAGCCAAGTGCTTCTGTACAGAGTGAAGAATCTTATGGTACTGCCATTGACGTTGATAATGAAGACTATAACGAAACTGTAATAAATCATGGTGAAGAATAAGCTTAACAATGTCAGCTATTTTAAAATTATAAATATGACCAATAGATGTCATCAATACTTTTTTTCCAGTTATTGACAACATCTATTGGTCTTTTTTTTCACGTAGACGTATAGTATATCTGTAGATATGTGTCGTATTTACACAAATAAATTATTTCAGTGAGGAGGAATAATCAAATGAAATTCAACAACAAAAAAACTTTAGCCCTCGCTGGAGCTATCTGTGGTATCGTAGGAGTGCTTCTTGCAAAAACAGGTAACCCTGGCAATATGGCAATTTGTATCGCATGCTTTATCCGCGATATGGCAGGAGCATTAAAATTACATACTGCCCCTGTTGTACAGTATGCAAGACCAGAAATCATTGGTATTGTATTAGGTGCGTTCGGTATCTCTGTAGCAACAAAAGAGTACCGTTCTACTGGTGGTTCTTCACCTTTAACACGTTTCGTTCTTGGTTTTATCATCATGGTTGGCTCCCTTGTATTCTTAGGCTGCCCACTCCGTATGGTAATCCGTATGTCAGCCGGTGACCTTAATGCTTACATCGCATTAATCGGTTTTGTGGCTGGTGTTGCAACTGGTGTTGTAGCATTAAAGAAAGGCTTCAGTCTTGGACGTTCTTATGCAACCAACGATATGAGCGGTGCTGTTTTACCAGCAGCTATGGTTGGTGTTCTTATCTTAAGCGTAGCTACTACACTTTTAGCTGTTAGTACAGAAGGTCCTGGAAGCATGCATGCTCCACTTGCCCTTGCTTTAGTTGGTGGTCTTGTATTTGGTGCTTTTGCTCAGAAATCAAGAATGTGCTTCGCAGGTAGCGTTCGCGATATCATTATGATTAAAAACTTTGACTTAGTATCTGTTATCGGCGGTTTCTTCGTTGTTATGTTAGTATTCAACATTGTAAACGGAAGCTTCAACCTTAGCATGACAGGTCAGCCGGTTGCTCATACACAGGCTCTTTGGAACATCCTTGGTATGTACGCAGTAGGTTTTGCTGCTACACTTGCAGGTGGATGTCCACTTCGTCAGTTAGTTCTTGCAGGTCAGGGTTCTTCTGATGCTGCTGTTACAGTATTAGGTTTATTCGCTGGTGCTGCTGCATGTCACAACTTTGGACTTGCTTCCAGTGCAGATGGAACAACTGCTAACGGAAGGGTTGCTTTAATTATCTGTATCGTAATCTTATTTGTAATCGGTTTTGTAGGTAACAAGAGAAAAACCGCTTAATCCTTACAAACAGAACATAAATTATCATTTTATCATGTGGCAGTATGCTGCAGGAAAGGTCGTAAAATATGAAAACAGTAGACGCAAGAGGGTTATCTTGTCCAGAACCAATCATGCTTACAGAAGAAGCATTGAAAGCTGGCGAATTTCCTGTTAAAATCTTAGTTAGCGAACCTCATCAGAAATCCAACATTGAAAACTATGTTGGCGGTCTTGGTTATAAGACAACAGCTACAGCAGTAGGCTCTGAATTTGAGGTTGTTATCACAAAATAGTAGCATTTCTTTTGTATGATGCAGAAAAGGAACTTGGAGGAACTCAGAACTTATGAAGAAGAAAGAATTAAGACTTGTTATTACCTTTCATACCACAGCAGATGCTATGGCTATGGAGAAAGCCTGTAAAGGTAAATCCGAAGGCAGATTAATTCCGGTTCCCCGTGAACTTTCCGCCGGTTGTGGAATCGCCTGGAATGCACCTCTTACCGAGAGAAGTGTACTAGAACAGATACTTTCCGATGCCGGAATCGAGTACGAAGAAATAGCAGAATGTGAAGTATAGCCATTTTTATCTTATACAAAAAGAACGCTTAACCTTCTATCCCGAATGGTTAAGCGTTCTTTTTTTTATGAAATTCCTTACTTACAGCATTAATTCTACTACGATTTCTGCTGTAATATCATGCTCCTTCATAATAGCTTCAAGCTGCTCTCTTTCTTCCGGCAAAGCGATATAAGCCAGTCCACATCCCGCTGTAATTTCCTTTGGAACCGGAATAATTCTTCCCGGCGCCCCTGCTTCCTTCATAGTTTTTTCCATCTTCATGGCAACCGCTGTAGAAGCAAAAGCAAATACAATTTTCTTTTCTTTCTTACGCATATATTCTCCTTATTCACTCTACGTTAGCACAAGTTCTGGCTTAAGCCAGAACTTGCAGAGTTCAAAAATTCCGATATAAGATTTTTGAACTCTATTCCTCTGTAGCTAAAATTCTAATCGCTTCAATTGCCTGTTCCACTTCTTCATCTGTATTATAGTGAGAAAAACTGAAACGTACCGCTCCCTGGTCTACTGTTCCAAGTGCTTCATGAGCAAGTGGTGCACAATGTGCTCCGGCTCTTGTAGCAATGCCAAAACGTTCCATCAACTCATCACTTACCTGACCAGAATCATAATCACCGATGTTGAGTGTTACAATTGGTGCTCTCCATTCTACAGTAAAATCTCCATAAACTTTTACGCCCGGAATCTCTTTTACACCTTCGTAGAACTTGCGCATTAAATACAGCTCTCTGTCACGGAACTCTTTTGTATCATGCTCTTTATGATACTTAAGGGCTGCATGAAGTCCGGCGATTCCATGTGCATTTAAAGTTCCTGCCTCTAATACGGTTGGCATGTGTTTTGGTTGTTCTTTATCATAGGTATGGGTTCCGCTGCCGCCCACCTTAAAGGAACGAACTGTTACATCTTTGCGTACGCAAAGTCCGCCAGTACCCTGCGGTCCTAAAATACTCTTATGTCCTGTAAAGCATAGAATTGAGATATTCATTGCCTGCATATCAATAGGGAATATTCCTGCTGTCTGGGATGCATCTACGATTAATTTGAGATTATGCTTCTTGCAGATTGCACCAATGCGTTCTAAATCAACCATTGTTCCAATTAAATTGGATGCATGGGTACACACAATTCCCTTGGTATTTGGCTTAATTGCCGCTTCCATTTCTTCATAAGAAATATTACCCTGTGTATCTGCTTTAATGATAGTAAGCTCTACTCCATCATACTTCTCAATGTGATATAATGGTCTTAATACGGAATTATGCTCTAGACCTGTGGTAATTACATGGTCACCTTCATCAAAGCTGCCTCGAATTGCAATGTTTAAGGCTTCTGTTGAGTTAGAAGCAAATGCTACCTGCTCTGCTCCATCTCCATTTACCAGTTCATTGACTAATTCTCTCGTTTCAAAAACAGTTCTCATACTAGTAAGAGAGGCTTCATGAGCCCCTCTTGATGAATTTCCCATAGTTAAAATTGCATCATAAACTGCTTTTGCAACGGACTCCGGCTTCTTTAAGGAAGTTGCCGCATTATCTAAATATATCATAGTCCGCCTCCTGATACTATCTGTCAGTCTATACTATTATTAACCTTATCTGCTTTCTGATTAAGGCTTAACAATCAAGTCTGCTGTTACCATAGTTTCGCAGATATCATACATATTAGTTACGCTTCCAACTTTTAACTTGTCAGACATTTCGTAGTAATTTAAGCATGTACCACATGTAACGATTTCGACACCCTGTGCTTCTAAGGACTGTAAATCTTCTAAAGAATCACTGCCTTCACATGTTAATGTTGCACCGCCATTATAGAATACAATCTTGCTAGGAAGTACATCCTGCTGTGTTAACGCATAGATAAAGCCTTTGATTAATACTTTACCTAATTCATCATTGCCACGTCCCATTAAGTTTGTATCAATTACCACAACTGTTTTCTTAGCTCTGCCATCAGGAACGCAGTATACTTCTTCATCAGCAACTTCTTCTGCTGCACCTTCACCAACAGTGATTAATGCCTGATACTTATGTTCTTCTAATTTCTGGGATGTAATCTGGTAACCTTTCTGGTTAGCCATCTTTGTTAAGTTCTGAACTGCGATTTCGTTGTCTACTAATACTTCAACAGTTCCTGCGCCACCCATTTCTTTGATTGCATTTTTAGTTTTTACTACTGGAATTGGACATGTATCGCCCATTGCATTTACATGAATCATATCAAATATCCTCCTTGGTATCTTATATTATTTTACAATAATTTCTACATCTGTCTTTTCGATAATTTCACCAACGATAGCTGCCGGTACACCTGCTGCTTCTAAATCAGCAAGCATTGTATCTGCCTGTTCCGGATTTACTGCAAACATTAAACCACCAGAAGTCTGTGGGTCAAAGAGTATTTCCTGCATTGGAAATTCAATATCCTCAAACTTAACATACTTTTCAAACTGATTTCTATTTCTCTGACCAGCTGCAGTAATTAAGAATTCTTCTGCATGCTGCCATGCTTCTTTGATATATGGAATCTTGCTGCTGTCAATTACAGAAGACATCTTACCATTCATCATTTCATGAAGGTGTCCTAAGAAGCTGAAGCCTGTAATATCTGTACATCCATGAACATCGTATTTTTTTGCTACGTCTGCTGCATATTTGTTAAGAGTTGTCATAGCTGCTACTGCTTCTGCCTGTGCTTCCTCGCTGGCTTCCCCAACTCTTGCTGCTGTATTAACAATACCAACACCTAACTTCTTAGTAACGATTAACTTATCGCCTGTCTTACCACCATCATTGGCATAAATTCTCTTAGGGTCAACAACACCTGTTACGGAAAGACCATATTTTACGCTTGTATCATTGATGGAATGTCCGCCAGAAAGGCTTCCGCCTGCTTCATGAACCTTTTCTGCTCCACCACGCATGATTTCGCCTAAGATGTTTAAGTCCATTTCCTGCGGGAAACATACGATGTTTAATGCAGTCTTTACTTCACCACCCATAGCCCATACATCGCTTAATGCGTTGGTTGCCGCCACCTGACCGAAGGTATATGGATCTTCTACCATTGGTGGGAAGAAGTCTAATGTCTGTACAATGGCAACGTCATCTGTCAGCTTATAAACTGCAGCATCATCAGAACTGTCATAGCCGATAATTAAGTTAGGATCCGGCTCACCCTTTGGTAAACGGGATAATACTCTGCTCAGAATTCCAGGTCCTAATTTTGCTGTACATCCACCACCAGTACAAAATTGAATCTTTTCTTCCATTGTTGTAACATCCTTTCTCCTGTATATAATACAAAATTGTACACCACTGCACTTATCTTAAATGTAGTATGTACAATTTTAGATTATCATTGTTCTATAGATAAGTGTACCATAGCCTTAGATAATGTTTAAATTCATATTTTCTTATATTTTCGAAAGACTATTGATTTTTTCTATAACCAGGCATGTTTAATAATACTTTTATCTATTCACTTTCTTTAGATTCTTGTCCATCTCTCATCTCTATAACATAATCCCAGAAACGCTCTGCTGCCGGAGACAGACAATAAGTACGATTACGAACCATATAAAAATGTCGTTTTTTATTCAATCCTGCAATTTTGAAACATCTTATTTTTTCATTGCTAAGCAAATCCCCAGCTGCACAGGTTGATAATACTGAAATTCCCATTCCACCGATTACGGCATTTTTAATCGCTTCCATATTGTTCATATGGGCGATAACATTTACCATTTTAAGAATGGATGCTCCCTGTATCTCTGTTTTTTCAAATTCTTTCTTAGTTCCGGAACCATCTTCTCGCAAAATAAAGTTTTCACCAACGATTTCCTGCACACGAACTGTGTCACCCTCCATTTTGGCAAACTTTCCTTTATTCGGAGTAATCAGAATCATATCATCGGTAAAAATTTCCTCATACACCAAATTGTTGCTGAGCTTTATTCCTGTAAACCCGATTTCACCCTTCTGATTCAAAATATTATCCATAACATTTCGACTATCTGATTGTTCTAAAAAAATCTTTACTCCCGGATAGCGACTTCTGAATTCCCCTAATAACTTTGGAACATAATACTGTCCTGGTATTGAGGATGTCTGAATTTCAATGACACCCTCTACTTCACGATTCATTCCATGAACAGCCAATACTGCCTGTTCTCTTAAATTTAATATATTTGTCGCATAGGAATAAAATGCTTCTCCCTGCTTTGTCATAGTAATTTCTCGTCCCTGACGATTTAAAAGCACCGCATTTAATTCTTTTTCCAAGTTATTGATATGGGTACTAATTGTGGGCTGTGTTAAAAAGGACGCATCCGCAGCTCTTGAAAATTTCTTATATTTAACGACGTTAACAAACGCCTCTATCTGCTTAAAATCCATACACTTCTCCTTCTGTGAAATCATCCCCCTATGATGACTCCCCTTATTTCAGCTTTCTGGCATCTCCTACTTTTACGGTAATTTTCTTTGAATCAAATGCCTCCAAAAGCATTACTGCATATTTTCTTGAAGTTCCAAGACCATCTCTGTAATCACCCAAAGTGATTGTATCATGGGCACTTAAATATTCCTTTAAGAAGCCCACGGCCTTTTCCCAATAAGATTTTTCCATATAATATGGATGGGTCACTTTTACAAGAATTTCATCCTGCACCAGGGCATCCATAATCATCTGTGCCTGTTTCTTATCCTTACACATCGCTGTGGCTTCGCTCATCTGAGGTACTTCAAAACCTGCTTCTGTGTAAGTCTTAATAATATCTTCTCTAATTTTGGCAAAGCCGCTGCTGTATTTTGCTTCAAACTTTGCAAGAGCAATGGTTGCACTGTTCTTTCCGATAATCTTACGCTTAGAAAGCTCTTCTATCATCACATCGCCATACTTGCTGTCTTCAAAATGAAACCTTCCAATTAAACGGCTCTTAAATTCTTCCTTACTCATACCCGGGGAAATTGGATTCACTTCATGGTATTCGGAAAGCACTTCTGTTGTATAATCACTGACTCTCTGCCATAATTCCTCATGATACCAGCCACCATCAGCCAACTGATATACCTTACCTGCTTCTGCCAGTGTAGTGCAGATATTTGCAACTTCTTCTTTGTTGCGTCCAATTTTGGTTGCTAATTTCTGTGTATTAGGGAAATATAAGCTCTCTTCCAAAATCATTACTTCAAGAACTTCTTCTAACGTTCCCTTTTCTTTTATGGAAAGGTTCTTTAATACACCTTCTACATTTCTCTTGTGCTTTCTTGCTTCTGCTTCCAGTACAACACCTCCGCCAAATGTCTCTACCGGTGAATAGAAACGTACGATGAACTTATCACCCTTCTTCATGGCTACCGGTTCATCAAAACGAAGCTGTGCGTAACCGCTTTCACCTGCTTTGATAGAATCTTTATCTAAGAGAATTACTTTGGTTAATACCTGCGCACTACCAAAGTTAATATGCACGCGGTCATTATTCTTAAGTACGCGTTCTGTCGATTCAAATAACTTAATTTT
Organism: uncultured Odoribacter sp.; assembly: GCA_964567845.1. Lineage (GTDB taxonomy): Bacteria > Bacteroidota > Bacteroidia > Bacteroidales > Marinifilaceae > RGIG9079. Next base: position 13,277 of record CAZMOG010000020.1, read on the forward strand.
AACATCTACAAAAGTACTTAATTCCATACAGCCCTCTCTGGCAAGAACATCTCCTCTGTCGATATCTTCTTTCTTCACATTCAACAGGTTAATTGCTGTTCTCTGTCCGGCAAAGGCTTCATCCACTGCTTCCCCGTGTACCTGAATACCACGAATCTTAACTGGGAGTCCTTTTGGATAGAGAAGAATTTCGTCCCCGGCTTTCACAGAACCTTCCAATAAAGTTCCTGTAATAACCGTACCAAAGCCTGTCATAGTAAAGACACGGTCAATTGGAAGACGGAATAATTCAGGATCATTGATACGTTCTTCTGTATTTTCTACCATATCCACAATCATCTGCTTTAATTTGTCAATATTCATTCCAGTGTAAGAAGAAACTTCAATCATTGGAGCACCTTCCAAGAAAGTTCCCTCTAACAAATCTTCTACATCGCTCTTAACAAGCTCTGCCCAGTCTTCCTCTACCATATCTGCCTTGGTTAATACTACGATACCCTTTGGAATATTTAACATCTTAAGAACTTCAAAATGCTCCATTGTCTGTGGCATAACGCCCTCATCCAGGGCAATTACTAATAATACAAGGTCAATTCCACCGATACCGGCAAGCATATTTTTAACGAACTTTTCATGTCCCGGTACGTCAATGATACCTACCTTCATATCCCCTTCTACCGGCATATTGGTAAATCCAAGTTCAATTGTAATACCACGTTTCTTTTCTTCTTTTAAGCGGTCTGTATCGGTTCCTGTCAAGGCTTTAATCAGACAGGTCTTCCCATGGTCCACGTGACCAGCTGTACCTACGATTACATTTTTCATGTTTACCTCCGAATTATTTGCATACTCCTGCAAAGCTTTCTGCTACCATCGCAATTTCTTCCTCGCTGATTGTACGCACATGAAGATGTACCTGTTCATGATATACCGTCACAATAACCGGCATTTTCTGTTTTCTAAGCTGGCGTTCCATTTTCTCCGCTGTCATTATCTCCGATGTTACCTTTAAAGAATAGCCTTTTAATACAGAGGTAGGCGCACTTCCACCACCAACGCTGTCTTCACATTCTTCTACTTCACAAACAAAATCTGGAGCTGCAGTTTCAATTGCTTCTTTTAATGCTTCTGCCTTTGCTTTTAAGCTTTCTGGAGAAGCTGTAATCATCTTTAATACCGGATTAGTTTCCTGTACCTGCTTTAAGTCTAAATATTCTCTAAATACGGCTTCTGCCCCAATTAATGTCATCTTATCCACACGGAAGGCTCTTGCTAACGGATGTGCTTTCATCTTATCCACAAGCTCTTTCTTACCTGCCAGAATACCCATCTGTGGTCCGCCAAGAAGCTTATCACCACTAAAGAGAATCAAATCAATACCTGTCTTTAATGCTGCCAAAGCCGATGGTTCTTCTACTCCATATCGGGATAAATCTACCATAAGTCCACTTCCCATGTCGTATACAACAGGAAGGTTCATTTCCTTACCAAGCTCTACCATTTCTTCTAAAGTAACTTCCTGTGTAAAGCCCAAAACACGGTAGTTACTTGTATGCACCTTTAACAGAACCCCTGTTGTTTCTGGATTATACGCATTTCTGTAATCCTTCACATGAGTTTTATTGGTTGCACCTACTTCTTTTAAAATCGCTCCACTCTGTTCCATAATTTCCGGAATACGGAAAGAGCCTCCGATTTCTACTAATTCACCACGAGATACAATTACTTCCTTATCCTTCGCTAATGCTGCCAAACAAAGCATTGTAGCTGCCGCATTGTTATTTACTACCATTGCAGCTTCTGTACCTGTAATCTTACAAATAATCTTCTCTACATGGTCATGACGGGAACCTCTTGCTCCCTTTTTTAAATCGTATTCTAATGTAGAATAGTGTCCTGCAATTTCTTTGATATGTTCACAAACCTTATCAGACAGACAGGCTCTACCAATATTAGTATGCAGTACAACTCCAGTTGCATTGATTACTCTTCTAAGACTAAACTGATTGTTCTCGTCTGTTCTTTCTTCTAAAATTGTTAATATTTCTTCAATCGAAGGCAGTTCTTTAATTTCATCTGCCAAAATCCCTTTTCTGATATTGTCGATGATATTACGAAGTTCATCTACAATGACTGCTCTGGGATATTTTTCCAATAAAAAAACGAGTCTGCCATCTAACAGCATCTCGTCGATTTTTGGAATCTTACGTAAAAGTTCGTTTCGATTACTCATATTCACTTTCCTCCAATTTCAATATGCTTATAGGACGGGAGAGGTGGGAATCGAACCCACCCGGGAGGCTCCAAACCCCCCACAACGGTTTTGAAGACCGCGAGGCACACCAGCAACCTATCTACTCCCAGATACTGTTTGGCTAAATTCTATTGTAGCAAATTTCGTCAAAAATGTCAATCTAAATCACGCTGAACTCATGGGCTTTCCCGCTCTTTTTCTATATTTTCGCATAAAAATCCTGCCCGGTTTTGGGCAGGATTTTATTTATGCTTTTATGCTTTTTAGACTAGCCAATGTAGCCAGCTGCTTTTAAGATTTCTTCCGCTTTTTCTTTCTTTTCTGGTGCCATAAGTACAATAGGACCTGTACATCCCATACCACTTTCAGCATAGATACCAGCTTTCCATAAAGCCTTAACAGCATCTTCAAGGTCCATAACTTCTATACCTGGAATACTAGCTGTTACTACTTCCTTAGGAGGCATCTTAACTTCTTCATTTGATGCAGCTTCTTTCTTTGCTGGTTTAGCTTCAGCAAGAATCTGTTCAAGACCTGCTTTCTTAGCTTTTTCGAATTCTGCTTCTGCAATCTTCTTCCAGTCATGTTTAACAAGGCTTGTAGCAAATTCTACAGCACCTGAGATAACTGGAGCTCCTGATGCACGAGAGATGATAAGAACTAAGTCTTTGAAACCTTCTCCGATACCAGGACCATATCCGAATCCAAGAGATTCATAGCTTCCACCTGTTGTATAAGAAGAGAAAATCTTCATCATAAGGTTACCTGTTAAGGAATCCATAACCATAATATCAGGTGTTCCTGCTAATAAGTCATTTCCTCTCATAACGATTCCGCCGTCTGCTCTCATAGATTCTGCAAACTGGATATCATATCCGTTTTCTTTTAATTTTAATAATGCTTTTTCAGCCTGTCTTGCACCATCAATGTTTGCAATACCTACTGTTGGATTTTCAATACCATCAGCTTTAGCTGCGATAATACCATAAATAGCATTTTTGATCATACCACAAATACGGTCTGTGTCAGATGTACCTGTTGTTGTTGCAAGATACATTGCTTTACCTACACCTGGTGTGATAACTTTACCAACTGTAGAAACACCGATTGGGAATGGATAGTGCATTGTTACAGCACCGTCAATTTCGCCAGAAGCAAGTTTAGCTTCCATTTCCTTGTGAGAATCTTCTCCCTGGATAAGAAGGGCTTTTAAGCCTTTTCTTTCTGCATCAGCAATTGCCTGCTGGAACACTTCATCACCGTGTTCGCTGCCTTCAACTGCAATACCGATAACTGGTTTCTTACCGAATTCGCCAGTTTCTAATGCATCAGCCATTTCAAGGAAAGTATCTGCGATTATTTTATTAATTCTATTATCTGACATTATGTTTTCCTCTTTTCTTGACTGTTTTATTATTCTCCAAGAAGATTCTGAGCAAATCCTCTCATAGCTTCACCGATTAAAGCTTTTACTTTACCTTCATCGAAGCTTCCGCCTTCTTCAGCACCCTTTCCATCGTTAGCCTGAACTACGAAGGAAACACCGTCGAAGAGGTTAGTCATTCTACCAAGGAATAAGCTTCCTTTACCAACGATCATAGCTTTGCTTGTCTTGCCAGCTAACATTTCATCTCTCATCTGTCCAAGGTATGGAGCACCTGAAGGGATGTGGCCCTGTGTTGGAGCCCAACCTACTAAACCGTGTTCTTTAACAAAGTTAGCAATATCAGCTCTTGCAATGTCTCCACGTTTAACAGCTAAAGCGGCAATCATCTTGTAGTTAGCTTCTGGAACGTCACCAGCACCAGCAGGTTTTGTGATATCGGAGTTCTGCATTTCTGTAGAGTATTTGTCGATATCTGTTACCTTCAAACCAGCTTTATCTAATGGATCAGTTACTAAAGAACTGATTACGTTCTGTGGAGCAGAACCTGTTCCGATTGTATGACGTCCGGAGATGTCATTACGAATCTGTGGACTTACGCCATCATCTGCTGTAATTAATACAGAGAAACCAGCGATACAGTCTTCTAAGATTGGCATACCCTTCTTAACGTGGTCTTTACCATTCATACCAAGTTTAGCTGTACATCCACCAGCTGTTACTACTACGCATTTGAATGTGCCTGCTTTAACTAAAGAAGCAGCATCTAATAATGCGTGAGCTGGTCCGGCACAGAAACCTCTAACGTCAGAACCGGAAGCATTTGTAAAGCCTGCGATTTCAGCAGCAGCTTTAGCAAAGTTACCGCCACCACGCTGGTTCATATCACCACAAGCTTCTTCACAGCAGTCGATTACGTATTCAACTTCTGATGGATCGATACCTGCGGATTTAACTAAGTGTAATAAAGATAATACGCTGGAAGCTTTTGTTACTAAGTTTTCCATCATAACATGAGCAGAAAGGTTAGCATCAACGTCATGAGCACGTTTGATGGCACCAACTAATTTACCATTGTAGTAAAGACCTTCTGCATGTTCATCATTAACTAATGAAACAATTTTTGCTTCATCGTTATCTGCATTTTTATCTAAAACTGCTACGTGAGCTTCTGTAAGTAATGGATGAGCTGCTAATTTAACTTTAACGTCAGCTGCAAATCCTTTTTCTAATACTACTAAATCGAATACGTCACAAATCTGGATTAAACCAACGAATTCGTCTTCAGGCATGATTTCACCGAATCTACCTTCACGAGTTCCTTCTACTGGCTTATCATACCATGGGAATTCTGTGTTTCTTAATGCATCATCTGTCTGGTTTCCAATGTAAACCTGGTTTGGAAGATAGTTAACAACATCTTCATATTTTCTTAAGTGATTTGGAAGTTCTTTTAAGTATTCAGATTCTGGATTAACAACCATTTCTGTTGTCTGAGTTGTCCCATTATGGAGAACCATAGATGGAGTAAATGCCAGTGTATAACTGGTTCCCTTTAAAACTGCATAGCTCATGCTTTCACCTCATCAAAATTATAAATTTTTGCTTTTTTCTCGAGATAAGCGCAGTAACGCAGGCTATACAAACTGTACAACCTGCGTTACGACTTATCGACTCTAAAAGGAAATTCCCGACGGAATTCTCCCCACAAATACAATTTTAGCAGTATTTAGAGTACTGTTCTCTGATAGCTGTCATTTCGTTTGTAATATCATCTACATCAAGTACCATTTCCATCATGCCAACCTGGTCATCATAAACACCAGCATCGAATTCACCTTTAATGATTTCTTCACATACATGATATACACCTAGTCCCAACTGGACTCCTGCTAAAGGACCTGCGTATGTTGGATCACCTGCAGTTACAGTTTCAGCTGCTAAAGATGCAGCTTCACCTTCTGATGCACCAAGAACTACGATAACATTTTCTGCACCGTGTTCCTCTGTGATCGCTAATACTCTCTTCTGATTTTCTAAGTCCATAGCACCTGCGGCTGTTCAGACGAAGCACTCCGTGGATGAGAAAACAACTTCTGCACCTGCAGTAACAACGCAAGCTTCGATAGCTGGTCCCGGAACACCGTCACGGTCGCCGATGATGACAACTTTTTTTCCTTCTAAAATTGCCATTGCAATTTCCCTCCTATACTAAAATTTGTTTTTTATGTTCAAACGCGTAACGCGATTGACACCGTATTAAATTAAAATGTGTTAACTGCTCTTGCGAGCCTGTACTACTAATGACTAGCAGTACTTTTCAACTAATGCTTTAACGCTTTCTGGAGTAGCATCTTCTTTTACTACTTCTTCAACTTTTTCTCCGCCTTTGTAGATAGCTACTACAGGAAGTCCTAAGATTTTCTGTCCGATAGCTAAACGACGAGCTTTTGTTGTGTTTAAAGCACAGAATTTAATTTTGTCACCATATGTTTCTTCTAAAGCGTGAACATGTGGTTTTAATGCTTCACAAGGAACGCATCCATCTCCGTAAAAGTCTACTAAAATAGTACCTTCAGCTTCTAATACTTCTGGTCCAAATGTGTCTTTTGTTAATTCTAACATGTGAAATTCCTCCTAAATTATATGATTAATCTTTTAAATTACATTATACAATTAATCTTCTAAGTTTGCAATATAGTGTTCTGCCTGCATAGCTGCAATAGCACCATCAGCTGCTGCTGTAACAACCTGACGTAAGCTCTTCTTACGAACATCGCCTGCTGCAAATACACCTGGAATATTTGTGTGCATATTTTCATCTGTTAAGATGTAGCCATATTCCATATCAACCTGTCCTTCGAAAAGGTCAGATTTTGGATTGTAACCGATGAATCCGAATAATCCGAATAAACCATCTTCTTCATCAGCTTCAATTCTTGTGATTTCACCAGTCTTAACGTTCTTAACTGTCATAGCGGAAAGGATTCCGTCACCGAAAAGTTCGTCAACAACTGTATCCCACATGAATTCTAATTTAGGGTTCTTAAATGCTTTTTCCTGGATAGATTTAGCAGCACGAAGTTCATCTCTACGATGGATTAATGTTACTTTACGAGCAAAGCCTGTAAGATACATAGCTTCTTCAACTGCGGAATCTCCACCACCAACTACATATACTTCGAAGTCTTCAAAGAAGTTAGCGTCACATGTTGCACAGAAAGATACACCCTTACCAACGAATTCAGCTTCATTCTTACATCCGATTGGCTTTGGAGTTGCACCAGTAGCGATAATTACAACACGACCTTCATATTCGCCGTTAACTGTGATTACTTTCTTAACTGGTCCTTCTAACTGTACTTCTTTGATTGTGTCTGATACTCTTTCAGCACCAAACTTAGCAGCCTGCTCTGTCATTCTTGCAATTAAGGATGGGCCGCTTTCGCCTTCAACAATCTGGCCAGGATAGTTTTCAATTTCGTTAGTAATAGCGATCTGTCCACCATCTTTGCCTTTTTCAATAATTAAAGTACTAAGTCTACTTCTTCCGGAGTAGAGACCTGCAGCTAAACCAGCAGGTCCTGCTCCTAAAATGATAACGTCATAAATTTTGCTCATTTTAGAATCTCCTATCTCTTATAAACGTGATAATCAATCTTATTCGAAGATTGTCTGATCCTCAACTTCTGTACATAACGCATCAAGAGCTTTAGTAACGATTCTTCTTCTGATATCCTTTTCTTCTTCCATAGTTCTCTTAGGATCGCCTAATGGATGAGGAATAGCGATAGCTGGAACGATTCTGTTAGCTCCTACTGTCATAGAAATTGGAGTTACTGTACAAATGTGAACAACTGGGATACCAGCACGTTCAACTTCTTTAACCATCGTTGCACCGCAACGTGTACAAGTACCTCATGTGGAAGTGAGGATAACAGCGTCAACTCCGTCAGCTACTAATTCTTTAGAGAATTCTTCAGCGAATTTCTTAGAGTTAGCTACGGATGTTCCGTTACCAGTTGTTGTATAGAAGTAACGGTGTAATTCACCGATTTTACCTTCTTTTTCAAATTCACGTAAAACGTCAACAGGGATTACGCGGTCAGAGTCCTGATTAGCGTATACTGGGTCATATCCACCGTGAGCTGTTTCATGTGTTTCTTCTGTTAAATCATCAAAATCTGCGATATCGTATTTACCATATCTCTGAGCAGAAGATGCTTCAATATGATCTGGGTTTCCTTTTGGAACAATACCACCGGATGTAACGATAGCGATTTTAGCTTTTGTGATGTCTTTAACTGCTGGATTTGGAGCAACTTTATCAAAGTCAGGCATTGGGAATTCTGTAACGAATTCTTTACCAGCTAATTTAAGTTTCATCATATCTACTGCACGAGCAGCACCGCGTTTTTCTTCGAAAAGGTTAACACGGATTCCGTTTGGCATATAGCCTTCTTCTTTAGAAGATAAAATCTTTTCGCCTTTAGCTAATTTAAGAGCGAATGGAGCCATCTTCTTAACAGCATCTCTCATACCAGCAGCACTGTTTCTTGTTTCGATGATATATACATCTTTCTTAAGGTCAGCACCTGGGTTTTCTTTGTACATACCTGTAAATGCAGGAACGCCTAATTCTTCTTTAACAGCTTTAGCTACGTTAGCACAAGCATATCCGTAACGACCAGCGTTGAATGCAGGACCACAGATAACTACGTCTGGGTTCTGTCCTTTAATCATTTCAAGAACTGTAGGTAAAGCTTCTTTTGTATTCTCAGCAAAGAATCCATCACCACATACAACTGTAGCAACGATTTCAGCTTCTCCGCCAAATCCAGCGTTTAAAGCCATACCAGGACCAACAAAGCCTTCACGAAGTTCTGGCTTGTAGTCAGCCATTTCTTCACCACCAACGTTAGCGAAGAACTGGTTAATATAATGAACAACTCTTAATGCCATTTTATTATCCTCCTATCTAGCGCTTAATCTGTTGAAACCAAGTTCGTTAGTAGCACCTGTGATAACCTGAAGCTCAGCATCGATAGAACCATCTGGGTTTAAACTTCCGTCGAAACCACCAGAGATGATATCTGCCACTTCTGGGTACCCAATTACTCTATCCATCTTTTCTAATCTGATTACCATGTTAGCATTTCCGCCTGTTACTACTGCGTTAGCTTTAGCATCAGCATCAGCTAAAGACTGGGAAGCACCGTCACGACCAGCATATTCATCTGTGATGATTACTGTCTTAACGCCCTTGTCTTCAATCTTAACTGTGTTCATGATAAGGTCTGTATCTGGGTTACCGAAACCTTCCTGAGATACGATAGCACCGTCAACACCTAAGAATTCACATAATTTAGCTGTCCAGTCAGAAGAACGCTGTTTGTCAGCAAGGTAAACGTTTTCGTTTGTGATGATAACACCAACGAAGTTTAAGGATTTGCCGTGTTCTTCGAATAATTCAGCTACAACTGGGTTGTTTAAGTGGTGGTATGTAGTATTCTTGTCACATGCAGATACGCAGTTACCAGAAGTAATAGCACCATCCATGATTTCTGTAGGCCAGATCATTGTTGTAAGAGACTGTTTCATATCTACACCATATACGTATGTATCATGCATAAGTCCCTGAGACTGTAACATCTGAACATATACGACACGTGGTAAATCAGGTAATTTTTCGATACCTTCTTTAACGTTGTATGTTTCGAATGCTTTCACTTCATCTGGAGTAACTTCTTTAGCAAGTCTTCCGATGTAATCAGCTGCTTTTAAACCAGCCATACGAACTGCTCTTTCGTGGTCATGTTTGCTTAAGAAGTCAACTGGTTCGCAGATAACAACTAAGTTATTTGTCTGGGAGAATGGAGTGTATTTAGCGCCTTCTCCAACCATGTCGATGATACCTTCCTGGAAAGCAACGATCTTACCAGTTGTAACGATAGCAGAACCTCTTAATACATGTGTTCTACCAGAACCAACTGCTTCTACTTTAGCAAGTGTTCCTGGGAAGATGTTTCCTGGTCCTTCAACCTTTACACGTGGTTCAATAACGTCTTTAACAGGCATAATTCTTACGCTTTCGCCTGGTCTAGCGATATCCAGTTCAACGGATGCAATGTGCTCATCTTCTAATAATAACGCTTTTAATTCTTCCGCATTAACGTAGATAACACCATCTTCTACCTTGGATTCGGATGCAAACTGAATATCTTTAATGTCGATATAACCTAATTCAAGTTTCATCTGTTCTTCTCCTCCTAATATGATATTTTATAAGTTCAGGTTGCGGTAAGCTCCATCAAATAATGAAAGATCCGCATCTTGAAAATCATCTAACATTCTCTCTGGCCAATCCACAACTGGCTTACCCTTCATAATTCTATGATAGGTTTCGATACAGTTTTCAATCATTACACAAGATTGGAAATATTCGTCCTGGTCAAATGCCTTGTCCTTGATGATAACCGAACGATATGGAATTTGGTTCGGCTTAATACTTCCTGCCAGGGGATGTGTTACCAGACACCAATGGTCATGTATGTAACTCTGTACACGAAGTAACACGTCCAGATATCCGCCATCAGACAGATACTCTACTTTCATCTCTGCATTGTACCTCTCATAGCACTTAGGATTATTAGTTATAATGCAGAACATTGATTTTGCCTCCTTACGACAGCCCGCGGCTGCACATTTTCTTACATTTGCATTATAACACGAGATGCAAATTTTTTCAATAATCAACATATTAGTTATTGAGAAAAACTATAGACCTACCATGCCCATAGGAAATGTCAATTCCTTTTTGCCTATATTGCACAATTAACACAACCATTTCTTATCAATCATGTACAAAAAACTCATATCCAGATATCGTCCCAGCTTTTGAAAAGTCGATTCATTCCGGATAAGACGGTCGGGATTCTGGTATTCCACCCATGCCATAGCACACCATGTGATGCCTCGAAGACAAGTAATTGCAATATATGTTTTTACCTTTTCTTCCAAGGCTTCTACCTCAAATCTTCCAGCCACTTTATCTATGTAATCCTTTATAAATCTTTCTACTTCTTCCTTATTAAGAATCACATCTGTCTTCCAAAAGGTCGTAGTCGGCGCAAGAAAGTGTCCCAAATCCTGCGCAGGTTCCCCATAAAGAGGCTTTTCCCAATCAATAAGATATGCTTTTTTTATCTGTGCATCAACCAGGAAATTGGTAGAATTTAATTCTGTGTTAATGCAGCACTTATAACCTATTTCCATCTGGGATTTTCCCGCAATCTCCCATGCTCTGTCAAGCATCTTTCGAATATACCTCTTTACTTCTTCCTCACCGAGCGAAGACTCCATATAAGTCTTGACCATCGCTTCACACTCTTCCAAAATTGCTTTCAATGGTTCAGATGGTTCTATAAGCTTATCTTTATCTACACACTTTACACTATGAATATCCGCAAGACACTCTGCTGCAAGACACAAATCCTTCCTATAATCCAAATGCTCTCCCGGCAGATATTCCATAACAAGTACACCGTGGGAAAGGTGCGAAAGACTTCCATCTACATAATAAACCTTCGGTGTTCTTCCCGACTGCTCCAGCCCTTTCAATGCATCATATTCATATTGTATCTGATTCTCAAGATGCATCTGGCTGCCGCAGTTTACCCTGAGCAAAAGCTTTTGCCCTGTACTCGGATGAATAAAACTATAATTGATATTATATTCTCCCTGTGCTAACAGCTCATATTCTTCTGTCTGCTCCTTGGGAAGTCCCAATGCTTCTCTATAGGAAGCAAGTGTTACATATTCTCTCAGCCCCTTGATTCGTTCCATTTCATCACACCCCTTTATCTGATATCACGATACATATCCGAAATTTCTTTTATTGCAACACCATCTCTGTATTTTTTGCGAAGACGATTCATTTTCCACATAACATCCAGTTTCGGAATCATTTCTTTTGGAAACCTTCTGTCCGAAGTGTAGATTCTTCTTTTTGCCATTCCAAATTTTACCTTCATAGCCTTTAAGGTAAGGGATAACTGGTAATCCTCCATAATCGGAATTTCCGGGAACATGCCTGCCTCAAAGAAAAGCTCTCTGTCCATAAACATTCCCTGATCACCAAACATTACTTTGCGGTCAAATACTCTCATATTGGATACTACCCTGCAGGTTAATAAGAAGAACTGCTTGGAACGAAAGGCAATTCCAAAACATCCTGCGTGATGATTTGTCATAACTTCTCTAATCTGTTCCAAAGGCTTCCTTGGAAGTTCGCTGTCACAGTGAAGGAAAAAGAGAACATCTCCATTACTTTCTTTCGCACCCGTATTCATCTGCACGGCTCTTCCTTTGCCAGAGCGAATCACACGAAATGCAGGATGCATCATTTCTAATGTCCTATCACTACTTCCGCCATCCACAAAGATAATTTCACATTTATCCTTTAATGGCAGAAGCTGATTCTGAATGGTTCGAATGGTCTTTTCTTCATTATATGTGGGTACAATAATAGAAATTTTGGCTGATTCTGCTACAAATCTTCCTGTATTCGTTTTCTGAAGATGTTTTTTATCACGGATATATTTTCTGTATGCCTTCAAATCCTCAGGAGTATCCAAATCTGAAAGCATTCTTACACAACCTGTTGTAATCTCTAATTCCGCTAACCCCTTCAACGTATCCTTGAGAACACTTCCATGTCCATAGCTTTTGATTCCAAACACTTCTCCCATGGGTTTCTTCATGCCAACCAGATAATATCCGCCATCTTTTGTTGGACCAAATACCACATCACGCTCTTCCAGAATACGAAATGCCTGCTCTAAATCATTTTTATGAATTTCCGGTATGTCTGTTCCAATCAGGACACATTCGTCATACCCCTTCCCCAGTACTTCATGAATTGCATTATACATCTTGTCCCCAAGGGTATTTCCCCGCTGTACTTTATAGGCGCTTGTCTTTCCAAACACTTCCGCAAGGATTCTTCGTTTTTTCTTCCAGATACGCTCATCCTCATCTGTCCACTCTGTCTGATTTGCCCTGTCATCGGTGTAGTATACAAACTTGTCTGCATCCACCTTTTCACATTCCACAGCAATATCTCTAAGCAGACACCCATGTAAATCAGCACATTCTTTTCCACTCAGATAAGGCATCATTCGTGTCTTTGTCTGCCCCGGAAACGGAACTCTCGTAAATACAATAATGGCTTTTCTCATTATTTCGCATCCTTTTTCTGTTTTTCATCATAAATCTTTTTCATAGTTGCAACTAAAATAGATAAGGAGAATAAAATCAACAACCCTGTCATTAACATCTGTGCGCCACCTGTAAGCATTCCGCCAACATAAGAGTATACGATTGTCGCCGGAAGCTGACCAATACCGGTTGCCACAAAGAATTCAATAAAGGACATAGATGTAAGTCCTGCTGCATAGCTCACATAGTCAAATGATACAAAAGGAAGTAGGCGACAAACCAGGATAGTGTTTCTTCCATATTTTTCGAAGAATGTATCAATCTGTTCCAAGCCAGCTTTGCTTGTTAATTTAATTGCCACATCACGTCCTAATACTCTTGCAATAAAGAAACAGATTGCTGCCCCTGCCATGGCACTGGACCATGAAAGAATTGCACCCTGCCACCAGCCAAAAAGGTTAGCATTGGTTAAGGTAATCAAGAACGCAGGAATTGGAGCCGCTAAAGACTGTAAAATCATCAATAAAAAAGAGACAATTGCTGCATAAGTTCCGTAAGAAGCCATGAATTCTTCTACCTTAGTTAAATCACCACTTGCAAGAACTGCAAATACATTGCCAATGGTAGCGTGTACAGATGGTACAAGATAATAAGCAAGAACCATTGCCGCCAAAAGCAGTCCTACTACCAGTTTCTTCCCCAGATTATTTTTCTTGTTTTCTTTTGTGTTTTCCATGTTAGCCTCCTAAAATGTTTATCCTTAATATAATTTTGTTTTTATTCGGTTCATAAAAGAACCGGAAGTATCTGATATTTCATTCGTTTCAAGAATTTCTGTAAGAACATGAGTCACCTTTCCGCAACCATTTCGCATCAAATTTCCAGAGCAGGAAGCACAATAGGTGTAGATTTCTTCATACCCTGCTTCCTTTAAGCCTTTTGCCATACCTTTTGCAAGCTCTGGTTCTTTGCCTGCCGCACAGCCACCAAGCCCACAGCAGGAAGCCTCTTTCAATATATTGATTTTTCCAGTTACATACGACTCAATCTGTACCAGAAGTTCTTTTTCCTTTCGGTCAGGACATGGCAGAAATACTGAAATATCTCCTTCTATTTTTGTTCCAAGTCCAAGTTCCTGCAGCTTTTCATATATACTGATTACGTTAATGCCTTTCAACCTGCATTTTAAGAAACCATAGCAATTCGGACATGCCACAACTAATTCTGTTACGTCACTTTCCTTGAGTCTTTTTTCAATTCCTTTTATAATCTTCTCTTCCTGCTCCTTTAAACCAAGCTCCGCAACCGGCTTACCGCAACAGTCAAACACTACTCCAACTCCATATTCTTTCAATATAGAAGTTAGCTTTGCATTCGTCTTTGGATAAAAGGATGGGAAATTGCAGCCCGGAAAAAATACACTCTTCTTTTCCTCCAAGCCACCCCTTACATCACTTACATCTTTACATTTTGCAGAGCCAATATGCTTATAATTTCGGAACAAATAATCCTTCTTCTCCATAAGAAGCATGCCGTATCCTTTTTCAGGCACTTTACCCTTATTCTCTGCAACTGCTTTCCGTCTCATTTCAAGAATTATATTACGTCCATCTATCCCCACCGGACAAACCTCTGAACATTTACCACATAAAAAACAGTGGTATGCCAGTTCGCTAAGTTTTTCTATATTACTAATATCAAGTCCATATTTCGTAAGAAATGAGCAGTTTCTTGTACATTTACCGCAGTGGATACATCCCTCTATATTCATGCTTTCTTTATTCATATTATGCAGATTCTCCTTCTATAAAATACTTCTTCTTAAGAAAATCTCCTATTCCTATTACAACCACTGCTAACACCACTGCAATTCCAATATACAAAAAGCGGTTTTCTGCATCTGCAAGTCCTGCTGTTCCAACTGTATACATCGCTGTTCCCGGAATCATGAAAAGAAGCGAGCAGATAGAATAAGTACTGAACCTAATATCCGTAATTCCATAAGCAAAGTTCTGCAAATTATATGGAAACAACGGAATCAATCTTGTAATCATTAAAACGAAGATTTCATTTTTTCCACTTTCATCAAATAACCACTTTTTCAGATACTTATTTTTCATTACCACTGGTTTAATGCTGTCCTGCAGGAAAAATCGTCCTGCAAGAAAAGCTGCCATTGCTCCAATGGTTGTTGCCATTGAGCAAAGCAAGGTTCCAAGCCATGGTCCAAAAATCAATCCGGCAAGAATAGCAAATGTAACGCCTGGAAGTGCCAGCACCACACACCCCACTGCAGTAAGTACAATATAAATGATGGATGCCAAAACCAAATTATTCTGTACCATTTCTTCCATAAATTTAAGATTGTCCCTATTACTAATGTAATCTGACCAGCCAAAAATATGATTTAACACTAAAATTGTAATAACCAGACCGGCAAAAAGCCATAATTTCTTATTTTTCATCTACTCTTCTACTTTCTTATCAGCTTAGCAAATACTTTTACAATCTGAATCAATGCTGTCA
>CAZMOG010000021.1:0-26952 GCA_964567845.1 uncultured Odoribacter sp.
TTGAATTTTCCGGTTTAGCATTAACCTGATTGTAAACCACTACTGCAAAAGCTGCACAAATGGCAACTACTCCCATAATTTTAACTAGTTTCTTCATTACTTGTAAAATTAAATTGTTTTTAAAATTTTATATCCCGACACATCAGGAATAATGCCACAAATGTATAGTAAAAATTTCTGAAAAACGAAAATAAATTGTCCTTTTTTGGGAACAATTGTTAAAATGTATTTTTACCGATGCTGTGGAATAATAAAATTCTACTTTATTATTACCGGATTACTATCATCTGAACGAGACTTAACCTTAGCAATCATTTCGGCAGAGATGCCCATTGCCACAAGATTACTCTCGTCACGCAGATCCTCCTGAGAAAGCACTGCATATAACGACTCTCCATCCGATGTAATGATACTCTCTCGATTCAAGTTTAGTTTTACAGGCGTTTCATACAAACAGAATAAGCAACGCAAGAATTATCAACCCTAATTTTCTATTCATCTCCATATAAGTTTTATCTTCGACAAATTTAATCAACTTTTCGTATCTTTGCAATGTATTTAGAAGCATACTATATCTCTATGGGAAGTTATCAAATTGCAAAATTATCTAATGGTCTGAGAATAATTCACCAATATACCCCGAACAAAGTGGCATATTGCGGATTGATTATTGGAGTTGGAAGCCGTGATGAACAAAAGAACGAGCACGGTTTGGCCCACTTCCTTGAACATGTTTTCTTTAAGGGTACGAAAAAACGAAGCGCACTGCAAATTTTACGCAGAATGGACCGGGTTGGAGGTGATTTAAATGCCTACACCACAAAAGAGGAGACCTGTGTCTATTCTACTTTCTTAGCAAAAGATTATCCAAGAGCTGTTGAATTGCTTGCCGATTTGATATGCAACTCAACCTTTCCGGAACGTGAACTGGAACGTGAAAAACAGGTGGTAATCGACGAGATTTATTCCTATATGGACAACCCCTCCGAGGCTATTCTTGATGATTTTGAAGAGGCTGTTTTCCGCGGTTACCCCATAGGAAGAAAGATTTTAGGGAGTGCCGAATCGGTAAAAAGCCTGACTCGCAGCGACATTCTTTCGTTTATTGAGCGTAACTACACAGCCGACAGAATGGTCCTCAGCTCGGTTGGAAATATCAGGTTCGAGAAGTTGGTGCAGCTGGCTGAGAAGTTTTTCTGTGGGGTTTCGAGCGAGGCCTCGCCCATTAAACGTATTGCCCCGGTAAACTACGAACCGATACAGGTTTACAACCCCGACGATTTGGCCCAGTGCTACTATATGACAGGTAACAGGGCTTTTCACCAAAAGGAGAAGGAGCGGGTGGCATTGTCATTGCTTGTTGAGATGCTTGGCGGTAACAGCATGGGATCGAGATTGAATTTGCGCCTACGAGAGAAGAACGGATTGGTTTACGAAATTGAGTCAAATTACACTCCATACTCGGATTCAGGTGTATTCAGTGTCTATTTTGCATGCGATTCCCACAATCTGGAACGTTGCATTCGCCTATGCCATGAAGAGATGGCCAAACTTAGCGAAAAGAGCATTAACCCTGCCAAATTGGAGCGTTTCAAGGCACAATACAAGGCGCAAATGGCTATTTCATCGGAGAATTACGAGGGCAGCATGCTTTCGATTGGCAAGAGCCTTTTAGTCTATGACAAAGTAGATGAGCTGGAGCGCATTTACGAGAAAATCGACGCTCTGACTCCAATGGATTTGCTCACAGCTGCCCGGATTGTTTTTGATCCGAAAAAACTTTCAAGCGTAACCTACGGAGTTTGACAGATAAATAACTACATTTGCGATAAACAATAAAACAGTATGATAAAACAATACATTGAGCAGAACGAGGCGAACATGTTAGAGGAGTTGTTCAGCCTTATCAGAATACCAAGCATTAGTGCAAAACCGGAACACCACAGCGACATGATTCGTTGTGCAGAGCGTTGGAAAGAGTTGCTTTTGAAGGCAGGAGCCGACAAGGTTGAAATCATGCCCTCGAAGGGTAATCCTATTGTCTATGGAGAGAAGATTATAGATCCAAATGCCAAGACAATCCTGATATATTCACACTACGATGTTATGCCTGCCGAGCCGCTTGAACTTTGGAAAAGCAACCCATTCGAGCCCGAGATTCGCGATGGCCATATCTGGGCACGTGGAGCCGACGACGACAAGGGTCAGACATTCATTCAGGTAAAGGCATTCGAGTATGTTGCAAAGAACGGTCTGCTTAAAAACAACGTTAAGTTCATTTTCGAGGGCGAGGAGGAGATTGGTTCCCCAAGCCTTGAATCGTTCTGCGAAGAGCACAAAGAGCTTTTGAAAGCCGACATTATATTGGTTTCCGACACAAGCATGTTAGGGGCGGATATGCCATCGTTAACCACCGGATTGCGAGGCTTGGCATATTGGGAAATCGAGGTTACCGGTCCTAATCGCGACCTGCATTCGGGCCACTTTGGAGGAGCTGTTGCAAATCCGATTAACGTGCTTTGCGGAATAATCGACAAGGTTGTTGACAAAGATGGTCGCATAACCATCCCCGGTTTCTATGATGACGTTCTTGACGTTCCCCAAGCCGAGCGCGACATGATTGCATCAATCCCATTCAACGAGGAGCGTTACAAAAAGGCTATCGATGTAGAGGAGCTATTTGGCGAGAAGGGTTACAGCACTCTTGAAAGAAACAGTTGCCGTCCATCGTTCGATGTTTGCGGTATTTGGGGTGGATATACGGGCGAGGGCGCAAAGACAGTCCTTCCCTCAAAGGCATACGCAAAGGTATCATGCCGACTGGTAGCCAATCAGGACCACCACAAAATCTCGGAGATGTTTGCCAACTATATCCAAAGCATTGCCCCAAAGAGCGTAAAGGTAAAGGTTACCCCAATGCATGGAGGCCAGGGATATGTATGCCCTATTGACCTACCGGCATACAAGGCTGCAGAGAAGGGATTTGAAAAGGCATTCGGCAAAAAGCCTTTGGCTGTGCGTCGTGGTGGAAGCATTCCAATTATTGCCACCTTTGAGCAGATTTTGGGAATCAAGACCATTCTGATGGGATTCGGTCTGGAGTCAAATGCAATTCACTCTCCAAACGAAAACATACCTCTCAACATTATCCGCAAAGGTATCGAGGCTGTCGTTGAGTTCCACAAAAACTTCTGACATGAGTCAAATTGAGGAGTTTTTTGGTAAGGAGTTGGAGCGATGGGAAACCGCAGCTGCAGGATACAAAAACCTTGAAAAGATAGTAACAGCAAGTGTTGATTGCGGCGAATATAAAATTCGCCTGCAATTCAACCCTGCACGCATAGTATCGACAGGAGCAAAAATCGATGCTGCCACAATCAAAGAACGCAAATGCTTCCTGTGCGAAACAAACAGGGTTCCTGAACAGCACTACATGCCATGGAGTCTGCCCGGCAGCAACCGCAACTACCAGATATGCGTAAACCCCTTCCCCATATTCAAACGCCACTTCACTGTGGCCGACCAGTGCCACACACCTCAACAAATAAACGGCAGAGTAAAGGATTTATTGGGGTTAGCCTTTGACTTTCAGGAATACACCGCTTTCTATAACGGTCCCAAAAGCGGAGCATCGGCCCCCGACCATGCCCATTTTCAATTAATTCCACGAGGTGAAATGCCCATTGAAGAGGATTGCAAGAATCCACATTTGGTTATATCTACAGAAAACCCTGCTGTTGCTCACTTCTGTGCCAACTATATGCGCAGGGCTACGCTCATAAAAGCCGCAACTCCGACAGAAGCGGTTAAACTATTTGAGCAGGAGCTGACCAAATATCGGGTAAACGAGGGTGATACCGAGGTGCGCATGAATTTGATTGCATGGTATGAAAACCAAACGTACCACTTGGTGTTTATGCCTCGCACAGAACATCGCCCCAAAGAGTTTTTCCTTGAAGAGCCGGACAAAATAATGTTCAGTCCGGGAGCCGTTGATATGGGCGGACTGATTATCGCCCCCCGAGAAATTGATTTTGAAAAATATAAATCGGCCGAGCTTTTAAAAGAGCTTTACGCACAAGTCTCGTCCACAAACCAATAACCGATGAAAATCGACCAACCCAATATACAAGTTGGCATTATGTTTGCCAATACGATAGAGTTTCAGCTTAATGGTGAATTCAAGGATTCGCTTGGCAACCGCATAAAGGATTTTCATGGAACAATCAAGCAGGATAAAAGCGGAGCCGTTACCCTGAATGGCAAACCGACAACAATTCCCCTTAGCTTCGAACCCATTGACGTACAACATGCCGACTTCGACCTGTTGAACGTAACCATAGGAATAAACTTCCATTGGGAGCGCAATGAGAACCAAAAATTCAAAGGAACGCTAAAATTTATAGACGAGGGCTCACACCTTACAGCTGTAAATGAGTTACCATTAGAGCTATACTTGCAGAGTGTAATATCGTCGGAAATGAGTGCAAACTCGCCCAAAGAGTTGCTTAAAGCCCATGCTGTAATATCGCGTAGTTGGCTGCTTGCGCAACGCGAAAAGCAGAAAGAGTTGAATGGAGCAAAGCAAATCCGCAACAGCGAAAAGGGCGAACGCATTGAGTGGTGGGATCGCGAAGATCATCTGAACTTCGACGTATGTGCCGACGACCACTGCCAACGCTACCAGGGAATCAGCAACGCCTCAACACCACAAGTCATAGAGGCTCTAAAAACCACACATGGCGAAGTATTGACATTCAACGGCAAAATATGCGATGCCCGCTTCTCAAAATGTTGTGGCGGTATAACAGAACTTTTCGAATCGGCATGGGAAGAGGCAGAACACCCCTACCTTGCCAAAGTAATCGATGCCCCTATCAGCCAGGCCTCGCCCATAAAAATCGAGAGTGAAGAGCAGGCAAAAGAGTGGATAATGCAAGGTTCAAAGGATAGTTTCTGCAACACCACCGACAAAAACATTTTAGGCACTGTTCTAAATAATTACGATTTGGAGACCCCTGACTTTTACCGTTGGAAAGTAACCTACACAACCAAGGAGCTATCGGAACTTATTGCCAAAAGATTGGGTTACTCCTTTGGAACCATTGAAGATTTGGTACCGATTGAACGGGGAGTGTCGGGACGCTTGACCAAACTAAAAATTGTCGGAACCGAACGAACCGAGATTATCGGGAAAGAGTTGTTCATCAGGAAAGCCCTTTCCGAGAGTCACCTATATAGCTCGGCATTTGTTATTGAACAAAATGAACAAGGCTTTACCCTGCATGGCGCAGGCTGGGGTCATGGTGTTGGATTGTGCCAGATTGGAGCTGCCGTTATGGCAAGCAAGGGTTACTCATATCAACAGATTCTTGCCCACTACTTCCCCGGCTCCACCCTAACGGAATTATACTAACGGCTTTCTTGCATGTTTTTTATACCTTTGTAGCTAAAGGCACGACAAGAAGTCGTACAAGCATAACCCGAAGCGGTAAGAATTAAAAACATATAACATGAAGAAGAGTAACGGATGGTGTTGGGTCCCCACACTATATTTTGCAGAGGGACTGCCCTACGTAATAGTAATGAATGTGGCAGTGGCAATGTATGCCCGATTGGGAATATCAAACAGCGATATTGCCCTATACACAAGCTATCTATACCTGCCATGGGTAATAAAACCCCTATGGAGCCCCATTGTAGATATGTTCAAAAGCAAACGATGGTGGATAATAGCCATGCAAATACTTATCGGTGGAGGGTTGGCCGGAGTTGCCATGCTTCTCCCTGCCCCCGATTTCTTCCGCTACACTCTGGCTTTCTTTTGGTTATTGGCCTTTGCCTCGGCAACCCACGACATTGCCGCCGACGGCTTTTACATGCTTGGGCTTAACCAAGAGCGACAAGCATACTTTGTGGGAATCAGAAACACCTTCTATCGCTTGGCAGTAATTGCCGGCCAAGGAGGAGTTGTAATGGTTGCCGGCATGCTTGAAAAACGCTATTTTGCAATCGAACCCAAAGCACTCTACTACCCCGAAGGTTGGGCAGTTGCTATAGGTGTAACCTCCATTCTGTTTATACTTATTGCCCTGCTTCACATGCGGACACTGCCACGTCCAAGTGCTGATTCAATGCGGCTTACAGGGCCAATGGGCGAGGCCTCGTTCATAAAAATCTTTGCAAATTTCTTTAAGAAACCCGGCATTGTTGTTGCTCTGCTATTCATTTTGCTCTTCCGCTTTGCCGAGGCACAATTGGTCAAGCTCTCATCGCCATTCCTACTGGACAAAGTGCAAAACGGAGGATTAGGATTGGAAACAACCCAAGTAGGATTCATATATGGCACTTTGGGTGTTATTGCCCTTACCGTTGGTGGAATTTTGGGAGGAATTGCCATTTCGAAAAAGGGGTTAAACTACTGGATGTGGCCAATGACCATCGCCATGAACGTTCCCAATTTGGTATATTTGTGGATGGCATGGGCTCTTCCCGAAAGTTCGGTGGCAATATCGACCTGCGTATGTATCGAGCAGCTTGGCTATGGTTTTGGATTCACCGCCCTAACTTGTTTTATGTTGCAGTTCAGCCAAGGCAAAAACGCCACAGCAAACTATTCGCTATGCACCGGATTTATGGCACTTGGTATGATGCTTCCGGGTATGATGTCGGGATATATTCAGGAGCATATCGGTTACATTGGTTTCTTCCAATGGATTATGATTAGCACCATCCCCGCCTTTATAATCACCGCCTTCGCCAAAAAACAACTGAAATAACAATTTATATAGACGCACTGCATAAAATACTCAATCCACTGCGTAAAATGTAAAGACATGCACATAATAGCTGTATATCACAAGATTAAATGGGCCTTTACAATAACATTCATAATTTTATATATTGGATGTAACAATACGCCCTCTAACACTATAAATCTACCTGAGAATTGTATAGAGATTGACATTCCGTTGGAAGACAAAGACAATGTAACAATGTTGTCGGAAGTTGTTGACTCTGTTCAAATAATCGTATTGGAAACCAACGACAATTGCATTTTAGGTTCATATAGTAAGATTGTAACCGATGGACAGAAATTATTCATAATGGACGCAATTTCCAATTCAATTTTCACATTCGATTATAACGGAAAATTTTTATTCTCCATCGGAAGCCGTGGACGCGGACCTTTTGAGTTTATGGAAATGTGCGATTTCTGCGTACTATCAAATGAGAATATTTTAGTTTCTGATGAACGGTTGAATAAATTATCATTGTTCGACTCTATCGGAAACCCTATTAGAGAAGTACTCCTACTTGATCCCAATAATGACCCACGCTCTCTGTGTAACAATAGAATATGCAATATTAATGACTCTATTATTGCCATATACGGATGCACCGGCTATAACAATGTAACTGTTTTCAACATAAACAATGAAGAAATTTTGTATCAAGATTTACCATATCACGAGGGTTATAGCATAGAGAATTGGTTTGCATTTAACAAAACAAAAGAATACACACAACTATTACGTTCAGGTGCAACAGAGATATATAACATTAAGAGTGACGGAATCGAACTAAACAGATATCTTAATTTTGGGAAACATCAAAACAAAGGCGAGTATGAAAATATAAAGATTCCGGATATAGGAACATTCACTGCCCTAAAACCGCACCAAGCAACAGTTGATTATTACTTTGAAAACAGTTCTAAGATAATACTATCATTTAACTGTGAAATGTTTAACGAAGGAACTTTGTATGTTTTCTTATATAACAAATCCACAAAGAATTATAAATTTTTGTCATTCAAATCCGAATGTAAAGACGATTGCACCTTTTACAAATATCTGCCACACTTTATGGGACTTGACAATAACAACAACTTAATTGCTACACTACCTGTTTATGACTGGCAAAGCAATATGAATAATCTAACCACACACAAGGGGTATAATAAAATCAAAAACAAAATATCACAAATTAGCCCCGACAATAACAACTGCATAATATTGTACCATGTCAAAGAATTTTAAAAATATTCAACTATTAAACATAAATCCGGAATCAAAATAAAATTCAAAATTAACCCTGCTTACGTCTTATTTTTCGCTATCTTTGGGAGTTTAATTGACTCTCAAAGATTTTGAAAAATATGAGCACAAAAAAAAATGTAGTTGTAATTTGCGGAGGCGACGGAAGCGAATACGAAGTGTCGTTAAAATCAGGGAAAAATATATTCGAAGCCATTGACAGTGAGCTTTTCAACAAATATTTCATGGTACTTAAAGGTCGTGACTGGAAAGTTATTGCAGACGAACAGGAGTATCAGGTTGATAAAAACAACTTTTCATGCACAATTGACGGAAAAACAATCATATTCCACTTTGCCTACATAACCATTCACGGAGTACCCGGCGAGAACGGTCTGCTACAAGGCTATCTAGACATGATGGGCATTCCCTACTCAACCAGCAACGTTCGTGTAGAGGCAATAACATTCGATAAATACACCTGCACCACATACTTGCGCGGAATGGGCATTGAAACCACAAACCCGGTTCTTTTGCGCAAGGGCGAGGGTTACAGCATTGACGAAATTATTGATACTGTTGGACTTCCATGTTTCGTTAAACCGAGTGGCGAGGGCTCAAGTTTCGGCGTTACCAAGGTTAAGACGGTCGAGGCACTGCAACCAGCACTTGAATTGGCATTCTCGAAGTGCTCCGATGTGGTAATCGAGAGCTTCATCGACGGAACCGAGTTTACCTGCGGAGTGTATAAATTCGGCAACAAAAAGGTTGTATTCCCGATTGCCGAAGTAGTTCCAAAGAACGAATTCTTCGACTACGAGGCCAAGTACACAACCGGCATGACCGACGAGATTATCCCGGGCCGCTTCACAGAAGATATTGCCGAGCAGATTCAAACCATGGCAAGCAACGTTTACGACATTCTGGGTTGTAGCGGAATTATTCGTGTCGATGGCTTTGTATCGAATGGCAAGGTAATCATGCTTGAGGTTAACACCACCCCGGGCATGACAGCAAACAGTTTTGTACCACAAATGGTACGTGCAATGGGTACCACTCTTACACAAGTATTAACCAACATTATTCAAGATAAGCTAAACTAAACCACAATGATTTCAGTTGATAGTCTTACCGTTGAGTTCGGCAGTCGCGCACTGTTCAAAGATATCTCATTTCAGATAAACGAAAAGGACCGTATTGCCCTTATGGGTAAAAACGGAGCCGGTAAATCAACCCTGTTGAAAATCTTGGCAGGAGTTGAGAAACCTACCCGCGGAAATGTTGGTTACCCCAAAGATACCGTTATTGCATATCTTCCTCAACACCTTATGACCGAGGATGGCAGAACCGTTCGCGAAGAGGCATCGCAAGCCTTTGCACATCTGTTCGCCATGGAGGAGCAGATTAACGAACTTAACAAACAGCTTGAAACACGCACCGACTACGACTCGCCCGAGTACTACAAGATTATCGAGGATGTATCTACTCTGAGCGAGAAGTTCTATAGCATTGACCTTACACACTTCGAGGCCGACGTGGAAAAGACACTGCTTGGATTGGGTTTCAAACGCGAAGAACTTGACAAGCCAACATCCGAGTTTAGCGGAGGTTGGAGAATGCGTATCGAGCTGGCAAAAATGCTTCTAAAGAATCCCGATGTTCTGCTTCTCGACGAGCCTACCAACCACCTTGACATCGATTCGATTCAGTGGTTGGAGGAGTTTTTGGTCGAGAATGGCAAGGCTGTTGTTGTAATCTCGCACGACCGTGCATTTGTCGATAAAATTACCACCCGTACAATCGAGGTTACAATGGGTCGCATATACGATTACAAAGTAAACTATTCACAATATTTAGAGCTTCGCAAAGAGCGTCGCGCACAGCAGCAGAAGCAGTACGAGGATCAGCAAAAGATGATTGCCGAGACCAAGGATTTCATTGAGCGATTCAAGGGTACATATTCGAAAACTCTGCAGGTGCAATCGCGCGTCAGAATGTTGGAGAAGCTTGAGATTATTGAGGTTGATGAAGAGGATACCTCGGCACTCCGCCTAAAGTTCCCGCCTGCACCACGCTCGGGTAACTACCCTGTTATCGCAAGCGAGGTGAGCAAGAGCTATGGCACAAAGAGTGTCTTCAATGAAGCCTCGTTTACAATTGAACGCGGAGAAAAAGTTGCATTTGTCGGTCGTAACGGCGAGGGTAAATCAACAATGGTAAAGTGTATTATGGACGAGATTACCGACTACACCGGAAAATTGACTATCGGCCATAACGTCCAAATCGGTTACTTTGCACAGAACGAGGCCTCGCTCATGGATGAAACTCTATCGGTATATCAGACTGTTGACGATGTTACTCCTTTGGAACTTAAGAGCAATACCAAGAACCTGTTGGGAGCATTTATGTTCAGCGGCGATGATATTGACAAAAAGGTTAAGGTTCTGTCGGGCGGCGAACGTACCCGTTTGGCAATGATTAAGTTGCTCTTGCAACCTGTGAATCTCTTGATTCTCGACGAGCCTACAAACCACTTAGATTTGAAGACCAAAGATATTCTGAAGAGCGCACTGCTCGATTTCGAGGGGACAGTGATTGTGGTATCGCACGACCGCGATTTCCTTAACGGTCTGGTGACAAAGGTCTATGAATTCGGAGGCGGAAAAGTTATCGAACACCTTGAAGATATTAACGGATTCCTTCGCAAGAAAAAGTTAGAGAGCCTTCAAGAAATAGAAAGAAAACAATAAAACAATATAAAAGTATACATAATGAACAGAATCATTGAATGTGTACCCAACTTCAGCGAGGGTCGCAACAGAGAAATTATCGACAAGATTGTCAGCGCAATCGAAAAGTCGGGAGGTGTGAGTGTTCTGGATGTTGATCCGGGCGAGGCCACAAACAGAACAGTAGTTACATTTGTTGGCAGCCCCGAGGCAGTAGTCGAGGCAGCATTCCAGGGAGTGAAGTGCGCAGGAGAGCTGATTGATATGCGACTTCATCATGGTGCCCATCCTCGCTCAGGAGCAACCGATGTGCTTCCCCTTATCCCAATTGCAGGAATTACATTGGAAGAGTGCGCTAAGTTGGCACAAGAGCTGGCTGAGCGCATTTTTAATGAACTTCAGATTCCATGTTACTGCTACGAGGCAGCAGCACAAAAGCCCGAGCGTAAAAATCTGGCAGTTTGCCGCGCCGGCGAGTACGAGGCTCTGCCCGAGAAGATTACCGACCCAATCAGAAAACCCGACTTCGGACCTGACAGCTACACCGAACGTGCTGCCAAATGTGGTGCAACAAATGTTGGAGCTCGCGACTTCCTTATCGCAGTAAACTACAATCTGAACACCACCTCTACACGCCGTGCAAATGCCATTGCATTCGATGTGCGCGAAAAGGGCCGCCCAATGCGCGAAGGAAACCCCATTACAGGAAAGATTGTTAAAGATGAAAATGGAAATACCGTAACAATCCCCGGAACACTGAAAGGTTGTAAAGCTATCGGCTGGTACATTGACGAGTATGGAATTGCTCAGGTTTCAATGAACATTACAGATATAAACACCACTCCGCTACACGTTGCATTCGATGAGGTTTGCAGAGCTGCAGCGGCACGCGGAGTAAGAGTTACCGGTACCGAGATTGTAGGTCTTGTTCCTAAAAGAACACTTATCGAGGCCGGCCGCTACTTCCTTGAGAAGCAGCAACGCTCAACAGGAATTGCCGAGGAGGAGATTATCCGCATAGCAATCAAATCTATGGGATTGGACGATTTGAAACCATTCAACCCCAAAGAGAAGGTTGTTGAGTATATGATGGAGAGCGAGGCCCAGGTAGCAAAGTGCGAAAAACTTATCAGAATGAGTTGCAAGGATTTCGCCTATGAAACAGCATCGGAATCACCGGCTCCGGGCGGAGGTTCAATATCTGCTTACATGGGTGCACTTGGTGCTGCGCTTGGAACCATGGTAGCAAATCTGTCGGCACACAAACCCGGATGGGATACTCGCTGGAAAGAGTTCTCGGAGTGGGCAGACAAAGGTCAGGCTGTACTTGCAAAACTGTTGGCATTGGTTGACGAGGATACCGCTGCATTCAACAAAATCATGGAGGCTATAGGAATGCCAAAAGGCAGTGCCGAGGAGCAGGAGGCTCGCAACAAAGCAATGGAGGCTGCAACTCTCTACGCAACCCAGGTTCCATTAAAGACCATGAAGGCAGCATTCGAGGTGTTCCCTATTGTACGTGCTATGGCTATGGAGGGAAATCCAAACTCTGTTTCCGATGCAGGAGTAGGAGCATTGGCAGCACGCTCAGCGGTTTTAGGAGCATTGTTGAATGTCAAAATCAACGCAGCAGGACTTGCAGACCGTGAAATGGCCGATAAATTATTGACCGAAGCAGAGCAGATAGGTTGCGCAGCACTTACCGAGGAGAGCGAAATCCTTGAGATTGTAAACTCGAAAATCTAATCTTCAAAACACCGGTTATGAATCAATTCCAACAAGATATACTTATGGGAATCCCTGCCGAAATTCCGGCAGCAAAACCATACGACACCAATATAAACCATGCTCCAAAGCGTAAAGATATTCTTACTCCCGACGAGAAGATTCTGGCAATCAAGAATGCTCTGCGCTACTTCCCGGTTGAACAACATGCTACTCTTGCAGAAGAGTTTGCCAAGGAGTTGAAGGAGTATGGCAGAATATACATGTACCGTTATCGCCCCGATTACGAAATGTATGCACGCCACATTAATGAATACCCTGCCAAATCCAAACAGGCAGCAGCAATAATGGCAATGATTCAAAACAATCTGGATTACCGCGTTGCACAACATCCGCACGAGCTTATTACCTACGGCGGAAACGGAGCCGTATTCCAGAATTGGGCACAATACCGCTTGGTAATGCAATATTTGGCAACAATGACCGATGAGCAGACTTTGGTTATGTATTCGGGCCACCCCCTCGGATTGTTCCCAAGCCATAAAGATGCTCCGCGTGTAATTGTAACCAACGGAATGGTTATTCCAAACTACTCAAAACCCGACGATTGGGAGCGTTTCAACGCACTTGGAGTATCGCAATATGGACAAATGACAGCCGGTTCGTATATGTACATCGGTCCCCAGGGAATTGTGCATGGCACAACCATCACAGTCATGAATGCCGCTCGCAAACAGCTGCAAGCCAAAGGCATTGAGGGAACTCAAGAGAATATGCAGGGAATGCTCTTCGTAACTGCAGGACTTGGCGGAATGTCGGGAGCACAGCCTAAAGCAGGAGTAATTTCGGGAGTGGTGAGTGTTGTTGCCGAAGTTAATCCATTGGCAGCCCGCAAACGCTATGAGCAGGGCTGGGTTGATGAGATTCACGACAACCTTGATGAATTGATTCCTCGCCTACAAAAGGCTTGCAAGGAGAAAGAGGTGGTCTCAATTGCATACCAGGGAAATGTGGTTGATCTTTGGGAGCGTCTCGCCGACGAGAATATCCATGTCGATTTGGGTTCGGACCAAACCTCGCTCCACAACCCATGGGCAGGAGGTTACTACCCTGTAGGATATAGCTACGAAGAGTCGAAAGTCATGATGGCAGAAGAGCCGGAACGCTTCAAGGAGTGCGTTCAAGAGTCGCTTCGTCGCCATGCTGCAGCAATCAACCGACTTGCAGAACGTGGCATGTACTTCTTCGACTACGGTAATGCCTTTTTGCTTGAAGCATCGAGAGCCGGAGCCGATATTTTGTTACCAAACGGCAAATTCAAATATCCATCGTATGTACAGGATATAATGGGACCATTGTTCTTTGACTACGGATTCGGACCATTCCGCTGGGTATGTATGTCGCAAAATCCCGACGACTTGGCAAAAAGCGATGCCATTGCCGTTGAGGTACTTA
Source organism: uncultured Odoribacter sp. (assembly GCA_964567845.1). GTDB lineage: Bacteria > Bacteroidota > Bacteroidia > Bacteroidales > Marinifilaceae > RGIG9079. The sequence goes on from CAZMOG010000021.1 coordinate 13,949, forward strand.
AACAGATTGCAGCAACTGCACCGCAAGAGATTCAGGGACAAATGGAGGATAACATTCACTGGATCGAGGAGGCAGGCAAAAACCGTTTGGTTGTAGGCTCGGAGGCACGCATTCTATATGCCGACTGCGAGGGTCGCACAAAGATTGCTCTGGCATTCAACAAAGCCATAAAAGAGGGGGTAATAAGCGCACCTATCGTACTTGGACGCGACCACCACGATGTATCGGGAACCGATTCACCATTCCGTGAAACATCGAACATATACGATGGGTCAAGCTTCACTGCCGACATGGCTGTACAGAATGTAATAGGCGATGGATTCCGCGGAGCAACCTGGGTATCAATCCACAACGGAGGTGGAGTTGGTTGGGGCGAGGTTATGAACGGAGGTTTCGGTATGGTTATCGATGGCTCCACAGACTCGGACCGCCACATTCAGGAGATGCTTCTATGGGATGTGAACAACGGAATTGCCCGCCGCAGTTGGGCAAGAAATCAAGGAGCAATGAACGCCATTAAACGCGAAATGGAGCGCACTCCCGGATTGAAGGTTACAATTCCGAACATTGCCGACGACAACACAATTATTGAAGCAACCAAAAATCTATTCTAAGAGGTTCAAACCATGACACACACTATATCAAATGAACATTTGACCATAGAGAGGGTTAAAGAGATTATCGACAACCACGAAACATTGGTGCTAAGCGCAGAATCGACTGTTGCTATCGAGAAGTGCAGAAAGTTCTTGGATACCAAAATGGAGGATATAGGCCGTCCCGTATATGGAGTAACCACCGGATTCGGTTCACTCTGCAATATAACCGTACCGGCCGAAGATTTGTCCCAGCTGCAACACAACTTAGTCATGTCGCACGCTTGCGGAACAGGAGAAGAGGTTCGCCCCGCAATAGTAAAATTGATGCTTCTGCTTAAAATCCAATCACTCTCATACGGTTATTCGGGAGTACAGTTAATAACCGTACAAAGGTTGATTGATATGTTCAACAACGATATACTGCCATTAGTATATCAACAAGGCTCTCTTGGAGCATCGGGCGATTTGGCCCCTCTTGCACACATGTGTCTGCCCCTTATCGGTATGGGACAAGTTTACCACAAAGGTGAACTTCGTGAAGCTGCCGATTTATGGAAAGAGCTTGGTTGGGAGCCAATTAAGCTGCAATCAAAAGAGGGATTGGCTCTGCTGAACGGTACCCAATTCATGAGCGCCCATGCGGTATGGTCGTTAATTCAGGCTGAGCGACTATCCGATTGGGCAGACAAAATCGGAGCCATATCGCTCGAAGCCTTTGATGGTCGCATAGAGCCATTCTACCCACAGGTACACCAGGTTCGCCCTCATCAGGGACAAATAGAGACCGCCAAACGTATGTTGGAGTTGCTCGATGGAAGCGAACTTATCAAACGTCCTAAAATTCACGTTCAGGATCCATACTCATTCCGTTGCATTCCACAGGTACATGGCGCATCGAAAGATACCATCCGCTACGTAAAATCGGTAATTGAAACCGAAATAAACAGTGCAACCGACAACCCGACGGTCTTCCCCGACGAAGATTTGATAATCTCGGCAGGAAACTTCCACGGACAGCCCATAGCAATACCTATGGATATGTTGGCAATTGCTCTATCGGAACTATCAAACATCTCTGAAAGAAGAACATACAAACTAATCTCCGGCCAGCGAGGATTGCCAAACTTCTTAGTGGCAAAGCCGGGTTTAAACAGCGGCTTCATGATTCCACAATACACAGCTGCGTCGATTGTAAGCCAAAGCAAAACACTCTGCATGCCCTCGTCGGCCGACTCTATCCCCTCGTCACAGGGACAAGAGGATCATGTCAGCATGGGTGCCAACGCAGCAACCAAACTTGTACGAGTTGTTGACAACACCGAACGGGTATTGGCCATCGAACTGTTTAACAGCGCACAGGCATTAGAGTTCCGTCGCCCTGTAAAATCATCGCCCATACTTGAGCAGATCTTTACCGAGTACCGCAAATGCGTACCATTTATCGACGACGACACCTATATGCACCCACACATTGAGAGTTCAATAGAATTTCTTAGAGGTTAAATTATGGCAACACTGATAAAAAACATAGGCACTCTGGCAGGTATTCTTCCTGCCAATGTGCTACGCCTTGAAGGCTCGGCAATGGACTCGGTTCAGAGCATCAACAATGCATATCTGATAATGGACGAGGGCTCAATCACAGACTTCGGTCAGGGGCTGCCCTCGCAACCCGAAGAGAGCTTTGATAAGGTAATCGATGCCCGGGGCGGATACGTACTTCCATCATTCTGCGACTCGCACACCCACATAGTTTATGCCGGATGCAGAGACGGAGAGTTCCGTGACAAAATTGCGGGTCTCTCATACGAAGAGATTGCAAAACGCGGAGGAGGAATATTAAACTCGGCCGACCTGTTACACAACACCTCGGAACAGGAGTTATACCGACAAGCCATGGAGCGTGTCAATGAAGTTATTGCAATGGGAACCGGAGCTATCGAAATAAAGAGTGGCTATGGTTTGACTCTTGAAGATGAGATCAAAATGCTTCGGGTTATCAAACGCATCAAACAGAGCACTCCATTGACAATAAAGTCAACATTCCTTGGAGCACACGCAGTTGGACGTGCCTATACCGGCTGTCAACAAGAGTACGTTGACCATGTATGCCGGGACATGCTTCCTGCCGTTGCCCAAGAGCAACTGGCCGACTATGTTGACGTATTCTGCGACAAAGGCTTCTTCACCGTCGAGCAGACAGCCCAAATACTTGAAAAAGCGGCAGAATATGGCATCCAACCCAAAATCCATGCCAATGAGTTGGATGTATCGGGAGGGGTACAAATAGGAGTAAAACACAATGCCCTGTCGGTTGACCACCTTGAACGTACAACTCCTGCAGAAATAGAGGCACTTCGTGGCAGTATAACCATGCCGACCATGCTTCCCGGAGCATCATTCTTCTTAGGCATGCCCTACGGAGCAGCGAAAGATTACATAAAGGCCGGCTTGGGAGTGGCACTTGCTTCTGACTATAATCCGGGCTCATCACCCAGTGGAAACATGCGTTTTGTAATGGCAATGGGTTGCATTAAAATGCGCTTAACCCCGGAACAGGCACTTAATGCCTGCACGATAAACACTGCATACGCTATGGGGGTCAGCGATAAAGTTGGCTCAATAACAATTGGTAAAAAGGCAAACCTTATCATTACCAAACCCATTCCATCATTGGCATTCATTGCATACAGCCACCAAACCCCACTCATCAAACAGATAATCCTAAACGGAAATCTTATCTAAACCAAAGATGGCATTGAATTTGGAAAACCAACCTCAATGCCATCTAAAAATATCAACTAAATTTTTAGTTAAAAATCCCGAAAATATTTTGAAACTAAGATTTTAGTTATAACTTTGCGGTGTAAAACTAAATTTTTAGTTGAAACATTAAAACATTACAATCATAATAAGAAAAAATATGGCACAGCAAATCAACAAAGATCTTACAAAGGCAGAGCTTCAATTAATGAATCTGCTTTGGGACAAACAAGAGGCGTTCGTTAACGACCTGTTAGATGAGCTACCCGAGCCCAAACCGGCCTACAACACGGTATCGACATTTATCCGAATACTTGTGCAAAAGGGATTTGTCGGATACAAGCAACACGGCAAAAGCCACAAATACTATCCATTGATAAAAAAAGAGGAGTACATTTCAGGATTTATGCACAACATAAAACAGACTCTCTTCAAAGGCTCATTCAGCTCATTGGTATCATTTTTCGCAGAAAACGAAAATCTTACCCAAAAAGAGATTGATGAATTGATTGAAATAATAAACAGCCACAGAAAATAATCGTATGGAGACTATCTCTATATACATAATGCCCATTGCAAAATGGATTATTGCATCGGCACTGCTCATGGTTCTGTACCACCTCATCTATAAAGAGCGAGGTGGTTACAATACCAATCGCATAATTTTGTTGTCAATCCCTATAGTGGCAATACTGCTATCGGTATTCAGAATCGAGATATTCACTCCCGAACCTCTATATATTACACTTTCCGAGATTCCAAGCACCTCGATTCCGCTTGGAAACGAGGCCTCGCTCAACACAAAAACAGAGGAGCAAAGTGAAGGTATATCCCTACATATATGGCTGATTATTCTGTACCTGACAGGAGTAGTTATGCAAACCCTACGCACCGTAATGTCGCACCATAGAGTAATTAAATTAAAAATAGGCGAGGCCCGGAGTATCAATAATAGGATAACCATTATTCGTAACGAGAAGATAAGATCCCCATTCTCTTATTGTAATACCATTTTTATTCCCAATGAGTTAAATGGCGAAAAATTGAGAATTGTACTTAAACATGAATTTGAACACATCAGACACAAGCACCATATCGACCTTTGGATTGTTGAAATTTTATGCACAACCATGTGGTTCAACCCGATATTGATACTAATTCGGAAAGAGCTAAAAAAGGTGCATGAGTTTCAAGCCGACAAGGGTGTTATACTCCACGAAGAGAATATTGCTCTATACCAAAACCATCTTCTGGAGGTATTTACCCAAAACAGACTAAAACTGGTTAACGAATTCAATAGTTCAACAATAAAACTTAGATTTATGGAGATGAAAAACAGTAAACGTGGCAGCATTAGGTTTGCAGGAAAAGCACTTAGCTGCGTAGCAACAACCATGATTTTTGCCATCAACTCATTTGCAATTGGCAAACAACAGACAATTATTACAATCGAGGACAAAAGCTCCCAATTGGCAATTAAAAACCATGATACAACAAACGTTGCAACTGATAATAACGACATTTGTGTGGTTGGAGTATCGACCAAGAAATTAGAGCAACCATACCAAATTCCTAACGCTACCCAACCAGAGTCGAATATGATTGCTAAAGACTGTACAGTTACAGAAAATCCTCTATACGTAATAGATGGGGTAATTTATGAATCAAAAGAAATTAAAGATTTTGATCCTGATAAGATTGAGAGTATTGATGTCCTACCTGAGGGAGAAACCAACGGAGTTATTGTTATTACCACAAAAAAAGAGGAGCCTAAAGAAGATGCACCTACAACACTTCTCGCAAAAATCATGACTCTCGATAATACTCTCAAAATAGATTCAACAATATTCATTATTGGAGAGCCAACAACTCAAAAGGCAACCAAACATGACATTAAATGGATTCAGGAAACTACTAACAAACCATCACTATTCTTGATTAATAACAGAGTATATAGCGTTAATCTACTTACAGAGATATTCAACCATATCGACGAGTCCCAAATTACCGGTATCACAATATTAAAGGACGATGCTGCAGTAAAAACTTTTGGAGTTATCCCCGGTACTCACGTTGTAATAATTGATTACAGTGGGGAAATTGATGACGAAAAGGTATTCGCCTCATTCGATTCTCAGAACTATTTTGGCGCAAGAATTCTAAATAAATGGGGTAAAAAAAGTGTTAAACATATTCATAAAAAAGCAAACCCGAAACATATCTAAATTATGAATAGATACATTTTATACATATCAATCGCAATGCTGACAGCCTGCACCTCATCCAAGAACAATGAGATGCGCAATTTAAGCGAAGACTTCCCTACAACAATCGAACTCAAAGGCGAGGTTTTAAATATTCACTCGGACTCGCTCGATGACTGCGAAGCGATGGACATTATCGGAGAGTGGTGTGTGGTAACAGGCAGCACAGGAGATAAAGTTGCAACAGCCATAAATCTAAAAGATGGCAGGTGCGTAAAGTTAATCTCAAAAGGGCGAGGCCCCAACGAATTGGGAGCACAAACCTCTGTAACCATTTGTGATAACTCAATGTACATTACCGCCGATTTTTCCTATAACGAACAGGAACTGAAATGCATCTGCATATCAGAGTCAGGAGGTAAAATAACCAGTGGTCCCAAAAATATTAAGGTGGCTGACTATATTACTTATGGTCCGAAAATAGTATTGCCAAACGGTTACTCACTCTTCAATATACAAAACAACGTAAAATATACCGACTCTCCCTATCGTTTAACTGTATACAATTCAATTGGTGATTCAATTTCTCAGATTGGCGACATAATGCCTTTGCAATATGCAAACGAAAGTGTAAAAGATATTAAAAGCGCCAATTGGAGCGGACACTACGCAAAACTATATGGTTCCAACCGTTTTGCCTATGCCTCACAAGTAGGAGAATATCTTGAATTTTATGATTTCAAAGGCGATAATGAATATGATATGCAGCGACATATATACTCGAAAGTACATTACGATAGCAGAACACTTGAGAGTGGATTTATTGTCAAAGGGCCTACCGACGACTGCATATACGGTTTTCTTGACTTAACAGCATCGGACAAAAACTATTTCGCTCTATATTGCGGTAAAACAACGGTTCAATTAAAAACCGAAGGTTTTAATATGGAAGGTAATGAAATCTACAGTTACTCTGCCAATGGCAAACCATTAAACCACTACAAACTGGACAGAACTGTCAGCAATATTGCCGTATCGCATAACGGAGAGTATCTGTTCGCCTGGTCTCCAAATCCGGAAACTCTTGAACCCGAAATTCTCCGCTACCGCCTACCATAACGAATTTCATACCAAAAGTTAAGAGGGCTGCCTAACAAATTTTTAGACAGCCCTCTTGTTTTGAGAAATTGTATCCTACTGACTCTTAATCTATCATCAGATTATTAAAGGTTTGATATAAACAACTCAACAATCCGAAAGCAAGAATACCAACAAGCGACAATACCAAAGAGATTCGCATATAACAGTTACTCTTGAACGTTGGTATCGGATTTTCACTGCTATCAATATACATTGCCTTGACCACCAAAAGGTAGTAATAGAGCGATATCACTGTATTTATCAATGCCAAGAATACAACCAAATAGAATCCTTGGTTGAACGCTGCAGCAAAGACCATAAACTTACTGAAGAAACCTGCAAACGGAGGAATTCCGGCCAAAGAGAATAGAGCCAATGTCATGACAAGGGATAACTTGGGATTTGTTGTGTACAAACCTTTGTAGTCATCACGAAGCAATTTACCGCTTTTCTGCTCAATAGTATTGATTATTCCGAAAACAGCCATATTGGCAACAATATATACCACAATGTAATAGACAAGCGATACTGTACCCTGAGTTGAATCCCCAAGCATTGCCAACAATATGTATCCTGCCTGCGAAATACTGCTGAATGCCATAAATCGCTTCATATTCTTTTGGCGAATAGCAAACAGGTTACCGACAGTAATTGTAACAACGATAATTATTGAAAGCATTGTGGAAGTTAGTACAACCATATCCCCAAACACTTTCACTATCAAAGTCATAAGAGCAAATGCAGCGGCACCTTTAGATATAGCAGAAAGCATTCCGGTAACAACCGTAGGTGCACCTTGATATGTATCTGCAGTCCACAAATGGAATGGCACAAGACTCAGCTTGAAAGCCAAACCGGCAAAAATAAATACCATTGCCAGAATTTCCAATTCACACCCATGCATATATGGAGCCAAATCGGTAAAATATAACGACCCCGCACTACCATATATCAGCGACACACCGTAGAGAAATATTCCACTTGAAAAGAGAGCATATAAAATAAATTTTGCACCGGCCTCTGCACTATGTCCCTTATATTTGTCAAATGCCACCAGACATGCCATAGGCACGGTTGCCAGCTCCAAACCCAAAAAGAACAGAAGGAAATGGTCTGCACTAATCATAAAGTACATACCAATAAGCGTACTCAACGACAGAGTATAAAACTCTCCAATCTTATGTTTGCACCCTTCGCTATTTAGCCACTCCGTACATTGTAAAAATGCCAGTAACATACCAAACGAGAGTATTGTTTTCAAAGCCGACGCTATGGGTGTTGAGTGGTACATACCACCAAATAGTGTTACATCGGCCGGCACTATTGTCAGCAACATCTGTAGCGCAAGCAATATACATGCTATAGGATGTAACAGTTTACGGTTCCTCTCCGGAATGATAAGATCACAAACAAACATTATCAGGAAAACTATAATCACTCCAAGTTCCTGACGCATCTGAAAAAATTGTGTTAAGTTTTCCATAATCACTTAATAAATTGTGCAATAATCGATTCAACTCCTGTGCCAATCAGATCACTTGCCCACAATGGAGCAAGACCAAGACCGGTCACACAAACAATAAGGGTAAATACCGCAACCTTTTCATCCCACGAAGCATCGTTAAGCTTCAGGAATTCCGGATTATTAACCTCGCCATAAAGGAATTTACCAACAGTTCGCAGGATATAGACAGCAGTAATTACAATACTGCAAGTTGCTATTATTGTGCATACCCTATGAAAAGTATCACCATTTTCGAATGAACCTACAAAGATTGTCATCTCCGCTGCAAATCCGCTGAAACCGGGCAAACCAAGATTTGCCAAACCCGCAATTACATAGCAAACTGCCAGACATGGCATTATCTTCATCAAACCGCTCATTTGACGAATATCACGCGTATGAGTACGTCCATATATCATTCCAATCAAGGCAAAGAAGAGGGCTGTCATAAGTCCATGCGACAGCATCTGAAGAATCGCTCCGGTACATGATGTTCGGGTCATCATCAACAGAGCAAAAAGTACCAAGCCGCAATGCGACACTGATGAATATGCATTTATATACTTCAAATCGGTCTGTACACAAGCACTAAATGCACCATAAACAACTGAAATTGTGGTCAGAATCAGGAAAACATTACCCCACATTGCCAAGCCATCGGGCATAAGATACATTGCTATACGAAAACATCCATAACCTCCAAGTTTCATAAGTACCCCCGCGTGAAGCATAGAAACCGCTGTTGGTGCCGATGCGTGACCATCGGGACTCCATGTGTGGAATGGGAACAAGGCTCCAAGAATACCAAAACCAAGGAACAACAATGGGAAGAAGGTATGCTGAATTGATGCTGGGATTGCAAGTTTAGATAGATCCACTATGTTCATTGTTGTTGCCCCCGCTCCATAATAGATGCTAAGAATACCAATAAGAATCAAAGCAGAACCTCCCATAAGCATAAGAGTCAACTTCATTGCAGAATACTCTTTACGACCACTGCCCCAAACTCCGATAAGAAGATACATTGGAATAAGAGCAACCTCGTAAAACATAAACATTGTAAACAAATCTGTTGAAATAAAGAATCCATATACTCCAACGGTTAGCAATGTGTACCAAAGGAAATACTCTTTGGTCATCGGTTTTAGTCTCCACGAGGCAAAGACTCCCGTAAACACTATTATCGAACTAAGCAAAAGCATAACCACCGATATGCCATCAACTCCAAGCGCAAAGTGTATATTCAACGGCTCAAACCATACTACACTCGATGTATAAAGCATCTCGGCATCATTTCCTGCATTGCGCAATCCAATAAAATCAAAAACAAGATAGATGGACAGGGCAAGCAACAAAGATGCTCCCGATACCATTACACATTTTACCTGATTCAGCGAACGTGCCGCCCATAGGCCAAGCATCATCGCCAAAGGTATAACAACGAAGAAAATAAGTATATTACACATAACCATTTAGCAAATTAAAAGAATGAGTGTTAATAGCACTGTTCCTGCCAGGAACCATACGCAATATTGCTGTATAGATGAATTCTGCATCCATTTTATCTTTTCAGATAAATATTCGGTGATTTTTGCGCACATATTAAAGAATCCGTCAATAATGTGCTTGTCAAACCATGCAATAGGCGTACTGATCAGGCGGAAGATAACCTGTTTGGTAATAAAAATCCACACCTGATCTATATAGAATCGGTTGTAGGCAGCATTATGTAACCCGGCAAAGCGAGTTGTCAATGCATCTGCAATAGGTTGTTTTTTGCGTGCGTATATGAATGTTGCCAACGCTATCGAGCACAAAGCAACTATAAGAGATATTGTTGCTGTCGTAGCATCGATATGGATTTGATATGCCGCACCATTACTACTGACAAATTCTCCAAAAGGAATAAATCCTGCAACACAGGTTATAATTGCCAGAATCAACAAAGGCACACTCATTGTCCAAGGAGACTCCTTTGGAGTGTGTTTCTTATGCAACTCTTTGTTCTCTTTACCCCAGAAAATGCCATAATAGAGTCGGAACATATAGAATGCTGTCATACCGGCAATAAGGGTCATTGTCCAACCCATAAACGGACTGTAGTCAAAACAGGCTGCAAGAATCTCATCTTTCGAGAAGAATCCGGACAAAGGCCATATTCCTGCAATTGCAAGACATGCTATCAGGAATGTAATATGTGTTATCGGCATATATTTACGCAAACTTCCCATAGCTCTCATCTCGTTTGAGTGAACTGCATGAATAATACTACCAGCACCTAAGAAGAGTAGCGCTTTAAACATTGCATGTGTAAACAGATGGAACATCGATGCCATATATCCCAATCCTCCATTATGTGGATCATTCGATGTTGATACTCCAAGAGCAACCATCATAAACCCTATTTGTGATATGGTCGAGAATGCCAGTACACGTTTTATATCGCTCTGTACACAGGCTACAGCAGCAGCATAAAGAGCAGTAAAAGCTCCGATATATGCTATATATGGCAGTACATCGGGTGCATACTCAATAAACAATGGGAACATTCGTGCAACAAGGAACACTCCGGCCACTACCATTGTAGCAGCATGAATAAGCGCACTGACAGGTGTCGGGCCCTCCATTGCATCGGGCAACCATATATGCAAAGGGAACATTGCACTTTTACCGGCACCGCCGACAAACATCAAAGCGAGAGCCAACGGAATCATTGCTCCAGCCGATACAAGGGCTTTTGTTTCAGGAGTAAAAGAGAATGTCTCTGTGTAAAAACCGTAAATAAGTATTCCTATCAAAAATCCAAGATCGGCAAAGCGTGTAACAATAAATGCCTTTTTACTTGCCGCAATCGCAGCAGGTTTTGTGTAATAGAAACCAATAAGCAGATATGAACTGACACCCACCAATTCCCAAAAGATATACATCTGGAAAATATTGGTTGCCACAACAAGTCCCAACATCGACATGGTAAACAGGGACAAAAAGGCATAATAACGTTGAAAACCTTTTTCACCCTTCATGTAGCCCATTGAGTAGATATGTACCATTAAGCTGACAGTCGAGATTACCACAAGCATCATTACAGAGATAGGGTCAAGAAGGACTCCCAAATCCAGACTCAACTCTCCGCCTAATGGTAACCATTTCCAGTTATACGGCATTAAGGTAGAGAAAACTCCCTCTGCATTTCTACCGGCTGCAAAATATTGATATGCCGTCAAATATGAAACCAACATAACACCTGCAAGCGAAATTGTTCCAATTATGCCGGCAACCTTTGGTTTCATGTAATTACCCAATAGACCAAGTATTACAAAACTCAGCATGGGCAGGATAAGTAACAATATTGTATATTCCATAACTACTCCTCCTTTATTTTATCCAGATTCTTAACCTGAATATTCTTCAGATTTCGGTATATGTTAATGATAATTGCAATTGCAACGGCAGTTTCGGCTGCACTTACACCAATAGCAAATATCGTAAAGAATACCCCCTCAAGTTGTTCGGGAAACAGAAATCTGTTAAATACTGCAAAATTAATATCTACAGAATTGAGTATAAGCTCAACACTGATAAGCATAGTTAACAGGTTACGACGGGTAAAGAAACCATATATACCCGCGAACATCATAAAGGTCGATATGACCAAATACCATTCCATTTGTACCATAACTCTTCCTCCTGTTCTATCTTTTACGCGCAATCATAATTCCTCCAACAATACAAGCAAGCAGCAATATGCTTATTACCTCGAAAGGTAGCAGATATTGATATTTTCCGGTTCCCATCAATGTATGTCCAATGGTGTGAATATCAAGTTCTCCAACCTGAAATACCGATTTGGTAAATTTGTGTTTCAATATTACATATATACATACTGCAAGACCCACGAATGTAGAAAGCGAACCTATTACCAGTTTCCTATTTTTCAACGGTTCTGCTTTGTCTCCATCGCTCGATGTAAGCAAAATACTGAAAACATACAATATAGTTATACCCCCTGCATAAATCAACAACTGTACCGCTCCAAGGAATGAATAGTTCAATTGGAAATATATACCGGCTGTAGCAAAAAGTACAAACAACAAATGTGTTGCCGAGCGCAAAATACGCTTGGTTGTGATAGCCAATATTGAACACACTCCAATTATGAGTGCCAATATGATAAATATAATTGCCTGAATATCCATCTCTACTCTTTATTTAAGGTCAATTTTAGGTGATTTCTGTCGTAAACCGCATTCTCGAATTCGGTAGAAAATTGAATTGCATCGTGCGGACATACATTGACACATAACTGGCAAAACATACAGGCCCCCAAATCGTAGTCGTAACGAAGCAAAATCTTCTTACGTTTACCACTCTCTTCATCGGTAATCATCTCTGTTGTTAGAGAAATGGTATCATTGGGACAATTCATTTGACACAAACCACAAGCAATACATTTACTTGGATCGGGCATTGTCAAACGGCCACGAAATCTTGGAGATATGTGTAATGTATCTCTATTGTCGGGATACTCCTCTGTAACCTTTTTCTTAAAGAACTCACGTCCGGTAACACCAAATCCCGTCAGTAACGATTTGATACCGAAGAATAGAGTTCCTATATATCCACGTTTCTGTTCCATATTTAGAAGTGCAATTTGAATACTACAATAATGGTCATTATCAGCAAATTAAGCATACTGATAGGGATAAGATATTTCCACTCAAGTGTAAGAATCTGGTCAATTCGCAAACGGGGGAAGGTCCACTTCATCCACATTAATAACCATACCACAAAAAG
>CAZMOG010000022.1:0-26165 GCA_964567845.1 uncultured Odoribacter sp.
GGATATTCGTGCTTACAATGAGCAGGAGGGATTGGCTTTGAACGAGGATGAGATGAAGTATCTTCAGGCTCTTTCGGAGAAGCTTGGCAGACCTTTGACCGATTCAGAGGTGTTCGGTTTCTCGCAGGTGAACTCGGAGCACTGCCGTCATAAAATCTTCAACGGTACATTCGTGATTGATGGAGAGGAGAAGGAGACCTCGCTCTTTAAACTTATCAAGAAAACTTCACAAGAGAATCCAAATAGAATAGTTTCTGCATACAAGGATAACTGCGCTTTTATTGATGGCCCGGAGAGTATACAGTTCGCTCCAAAGACACACGATAAGCCAGATTATTTCGAGGCAAAGAGTATCGGAACGGTTATCTCTTTGAAGGCAGAGACCCATAACTTCCCGACAACTGTTGAGCCGTTTAACGGTGCTGCTACAGGAACCGGAGGAGAGATTCGTGACCGTATTGCCGGAGGTACAGCTGCGCTGCCAATTGCAGGAACAGCGGTATATATGACCTCGTACCCAAGAATTGTGAGCGACCGTCCGTGGGAGCAGGCAATCGATCCAAGAAAGTGGTTGTATCAAACTCCTGAACAGATTTTGATTAAGGCTTCGAATGGAGCATCGGATTTCGGTAACAAGTTCGGACAGCCATTGATTTGCGGCTCTTTGTTGACATTCGAGCACGAGGAGGATGGCGCAACATTCGGATATGACAAGGTGATTATGCAGGCCGGAGGTGTTGGTTATGCAAACCGCGAACAGGCATTGAAGCAGACTCCCGAGGCAGGCCAGAAGGTGGTTATGCTTGGAGGAGACAACTATCGTATCGGAATGGGTGGTGGTGCCGTTTCATCGGTTAATACCGGAGTTTATGCAGGTGCAATTGAGTTGAATGCCGTTCAGCGTTCAAACCCAGAGATGCAGAAGCGTGTATATAATGCAATCCGCGCATTGAGCGAGGAGGATAATAACCCAATTGTATCAATCCACGACCACGGAGCAGGTGGACACTTGAACTGCTTGTCAGAGTTGGTTGAGGAGACCGGTGGAGTTATTGATTTGGATAAGTTGCCTGTTGGCGATCCAACCCTTTCTGACAAGGAGATTGTAGGTAACGAGTCACAGGAGCGTATGGGATTGGTAATCCGCGAGAAGGATGTTGATTACTTGCAGAAGATTGCCGACCGTGAGCGTGCTCCGATGTATGTTGTTGGAAATACAACCGACGACCACAAATTTGTATTCCTTGACAATCGTACAGGCGAGAAGCCAATCGATTTGGAGATGAGCGATATGCTTGGTAATCCTCCAAAGACAACAATGGTTGATAAAACTATAAAGGAGAAATATTCACAGGTAGAGTATAGTGCCGAGAATCTTGAGTCTTACGTTGAGCAGGTGATTCAAATCGAGGCTGTTGCTTGTAAGGATTGGTTGACAAACAAGGTTGACCGTTCGGTATCGGGTAGAATTGCCCGTCAGCAGTGCGTAGGTCCATTGCAGTTGCCTTTGAGCGATGTTGCAGCTGTTGCCCTTGACTATGTTGGTCACAAGGGAATTGCAACCTCGATAGGTCATGCACCAATGGCAGCCATGATCGACTCTGCCCAGGGTTCACGTCTTGCAATCAGCGAGGCTCTTACAAACTTGGTATTTGCTCCGATCGAGCAGGGAATCAAGGGTGTGTCTCTATCTGCAAACTGGATGTGGCCATGTAGAAATGCGGGCGAGGATGCTCGTTTGTACAAGGCGGTTCAGGCAGCCAGCGACTACGCAATTGAGTTGGGCTTGAACATTCCGACCGGTAAGGACTCATTGTCAATGACCCAGAAATATGGCGACAAAAAGGTTGTAGCTCCCGGAACTGTAATTATCAGTACAGTGGGCGAGGTTACAGACTTTACCAAAATCGTAGATCCTGTGTTGAAGAACGAGCCAAACTCTGAGTTGGCATATATCGACTTCTCGTTCGATAAATTACAACTTGGTGGTTCAAGTTTTGCGCAGACACTTGGCAAGATAGGTGACAAAGCTCCCGATGTTAAGGATGCTCAGTACTTTGTATCTGCATTCGCTGCAGTTCAGAAGTTAATCGAGAGCGGTTACGTTTTGGCCGGACACGATATTTCGGCAGGAGGTATGATTACCACCCTTCTTGAGATGTGTTTCGCTGATAACCGTGCCGGAATGGATATCGATTTGAGTGCAATCAAGGAGAACGATATAGTTAAATTGTTGTTTGCCGAGAATCCGGGAGTTATTCTTCAGTTCAAGGATTCCGATGCAAAGGCAGTAGCTGCTATTCTTGATGAGGCAGGTGTTGCATACAGCTTCATTGGACGTTCGGGCAAGGCAGGCGCTTTGAGCTTGAAGCACAGTTCAGGAAGTTGGAACTTCGACATTCCATCACTTCGTGACTTGTGGTACAAGAGCAGTTATCTATTGGATAGAAAGCAGAGTGGCGAGGCTCAGGCTGCAGAGCGTTATGCAAGCTACAAGAACTCACCGCTTCGATATAAGTTCCCTGAGCACTTCACAGGTAAGTTGGCCGATATGGGCTTGACCAAAGAGCGTCAGGGTAAATCGGGAATCAAGATGGCAATCATCCGTGAGAAGGGTTGTCAGTGCGACCGCGAGATGGCATGGTGTTTCCACTTGGCCGGATTCGATGTTAAGGACGTTCACATGACAGACCTTGTTTCAGGTCGTGAGACCCTTGAGGATGTAAATATGATTGCATTCGTTGGAGGATTCTCGAACTCGGATGTACTTGGATCTGCTAAGGGATGGGCCGGAGCATTCAAGTTTAACGAGAAGGCAAGAATAGCCCTTGAGAACTTCTATAAGCGCGAGGATACATTGAGTGTTGGTATCTGTAACGGATGTCAATGTATGGTTGAGTTGGGAGTTGTATATCCGGAGCATGCAGAGATGCCAAAAATGCTTCACAACAACTCGCACAAATTTGAGTCCGGTTTCGTAAGCCTTGAAATTCAACCAAACAACTCGGTAATGCTTGGCTCGTTGGCAGGAAGCAAGTTGGGTGTATGGGTAGCTCACGGCGAGGGTAAGTACTACTTGCCATACGCTAAGGATGAGTACTGTATCCCTGCAACATATTGCTACGATACCTATCCTGCAAATCCAAACGGTTCTCCATACGCAGCTGCTGCAATCTGCAGTAAGGATGGACGCCACTTGGCAATGATGCCTCACCCGGAGCGCGCATTGTACCCATGGAACTGGGCATACTACTATGAGGGTCGCGAGAACGACGAGGTTAGTCCATGGATTGAGGCCTTTGTCAACGCCCGCAAGTGGATTGAGGAGAAAATCAAATAATTGATTTAAATCAAATTCTCATAAAGCGCAAGGAGAGTCTTTCGGGGCTCTCCTTGTTTTGTTGTGGACTAATACTTTTCTGCCTTAATTCATAGGAGTTTATATTGCTGCAAAGTATAATATAAAAAATAAATTTTAAAATATTTCCATAGTCAAACGAATTTCCCATATCGGCTATATTGAGTCATGTTTATAGTTATCGGTAGTAGCGTAGTAAAAAATAAGTGGTAAGAGTCCTAGTTGGAATCTTACCACTTGTTTGTTTTGTTATGGGGTTGTTAATTATCCCATGATTAATGGTTTGATGATACCGAACATCAGGCATGCGATAAGCAGGGTAACAACAATGTTGACTCCCTGTGCTGTGATAAATGCCCACATAATGTTTCGGTTCTCTTTATTGATAATATCTTTCAAACGTGTATCAAGTCCGATGCAGGTGAATGCAATACCGAAGAATAGGGTACTGAATGTTTTTGCAAGACTGGTCTCTATAATTTTTCCCTTTTCGTTAAGGGTTAGTAAATCGCCCTGTTGCAATAAACTGAATACCAACGATGCTACAACAAATCCAATGATAAATTTAGGGAACTTCTCCCAGATAATCTTTGGTGTTGGTTTCTCGTCCCTGATTGCGGTCTCGCCATCGCCCTTGATTGAAAGGTAAAGAGCAATAAAGAATGCCACAACTCCAATCAAGATGTTCTGAACGGCCTTAATGATAACTGCCTGCTGGTTTGCGGCATCGCCCAACATAGAGCTCGATGCAACAACTCCGCTGGTTGTATCGATTGTACCTCCAATCCATGCACCTGATACCTCGGCAATAACCTGTGGGTCATTGAAGATAAGTGGAACGATGGTCTTTGCCAACCATGGCATCAAGTAGATCATTGGAACTACAATAATCAATACCAATGACACAATGTATGATAGCTTTTTATCGTCGGCTTTAGCTACGCGCGATGCTGCGATACATGCAGAAACTCCGCAGATTGTCAATCCACTCGACATTACCATTGCAGAGCGACGGTCAACCTTGAATCGGCGGGCAATAAGATATGCGCAGAACCAAACAATTCCAACAACAAAGATAGCCTGCATCAATCCGACAGCTCCAAGTTTCAATACATCGCCGATAAGGATTGTTGCTCCCAAGCACACAACTCCAATCTTAATGAAGAACTCGCCCTGGATTGCAGGTTTCATCCACTCCGGAATCTTTAAGAAATTACGGATAATCAATCCGTAGATTACTGAGAAGAATACAGCCTCGAATCCGTACTCTTTTACAATGGGAATTGATGCGGTAAGCTGTGCCAACATCGATACAGCAAACACAACAATCAATGATGGTAACCATCCTTTAAGTGAGCGTCCCAAAAGAAGCCATCCAATTACAAAACTTACAGCAACTATACAGAATAGTATTCCTGCTGCCTGATAATCTTTCAATGCTGTCAATCCCTTAGGAATTCCAGGGATGAGTGTGGGGATTGCGTATGCCATGATAAGCAGGATGGTGCTTACTGCAACTACAACCCAATCTTCTGTTCTTAATTTTTGTAACCAACTCATATTTCAATTTTTTATAATTTTTTCAAAATTTGACAAGCAAAGGTACTTTTATTATAGATGGTTTATGTGGGTATTTATACTTATTTTACTTTTTGCGAATTGTAAAGTTTATTGCTAAACCTCCTCCCGGTTGGTTGTATGCAGTAATGGTTCCTCCGTGGTGAAGTACGGCATTCTTTACAATTGAGAGGCCCAGTCCGGTGCCCCCAAAGGCTCTGCTACGTCCCTTATCTATTCGGTAGAAGCGTTCAAATATCTTTTCAAGGTGCTCATTGGCAACTCCTGCTCCATTGTCGTAAAAGGTGAAGTTATAGAACTCGTTGTTGCCCGTATCGCATTTGATGGTTATGATTGAGCCCTCGCCCGCATAATTTATGGCATTGTCGGTAAGGTTTCTGAAAATAGAGTAGAGCAGGGAGCGGTTGCCGTTTACAATTAGTGGTTCGGGTAATAGGTTGTTAAAGCGAATGGAGTGTTTTTCCATGTGAAGAGAGACCTGATTACCAATCTCCCTTACCATTTGAGCAATGTTTACGCTTTCGTTTTCACGAGGCGATGCGCTGTTGTCATCTAAGCGGTTAAGGATTGCAATATCGTTGATGAGGTGTGCCAAACGCTCTGTTTGTGCGTAGCAGCGTTCAATGAATTTTGTTCGTGTTTCCGCATCGATGTAAGGATTGTTGATAATTGTCTCAAGGTAGCCTTGTATCGAGCTTACCGGAGTCTTCAATTCATGGGCAATGTTTTGGGTTAATTGCTGTTTAAGGCGAGTTTTATCATCAATACTCTTCAGGAAGTTTTCATAAATGGTGACTATATTCTGTGATATTTCTCCCAATTCGTCGTCGGGGAATTTTTCGTTTGATAGTTTGTCAAGTGGTTCATTTTTGGCTGCGTGTACTGCAAAGTCGCGTAATTTTCTGACTGTTGCACCGAGACTGTTTGTGAATTGTAACAGAATAATAGTCAAGGCCACAAAGATTACCAATGCAAACCACAAGTATGATGAATCGGATTGCAGTACGTTGATTAGGGTTATGTTATAGGGCAATGCACTACGCACAATGATATTGTGTTTGGGGAAGTATGTTGCGGAGTAGAAGTAGTTTTCACCGGTTGTTGCGGATTGTCGGTTTATGGCATAGCCTGAGCCATTTATCAAGGCGCTTTGTACCTCGTTGCGATTCAGGTGGTTCTCTAATACCGAGTCCTGTGTGGTGTGGTTGTCGAAAAGCACGTTTCCCTGTTTGGTCATGATTGTGACACGCAGGCTCTCTATGTTGTGATTTTGAATGTATCTCTCTATTTGTGTGCTGTCGGTGTGCAGGGTGTTTGTCAGGTTATCCTCAAGCACTCTTTCATACATTGCGTAATTGTAGTCTTGAAGTTTTGCGTTTAGAAGTGCAACCTTGTACGAACGTTCACGACTATACTGGTACAGAACAAATACAATTGTGAATATTGCAAAGAGCGATATTACCGAATAGAATAGGCGAGTGCCGAATGTATAGCGTTTGTTCATGATTTTACTCTTCAAAACGGTATCCGAATCCGGAACGCGATGTTATGTTAGAACTATATTCCATCAGTTTTTTGCGAAGTCGGGTGATATTTACATCGACAGTTCTTTCAGTTACAATGGCCTCGTTCCTCCACACTTTGTCGAGAATATCAGCCCGACTATACAGGCGTCCGCGGTTGTTGAGTAGAAGCTCCAGGATTTCGAACTCTTTTTTTGTTAAATCAATCTTGTTATTGTCGATTGTCAGTGATTTTTTTGATTTATCAAGTGTGATTCCTTTATAAACAATCAATTCGTTATCAGTTGAGTTGTTTTTATTGCTATTTGTTAACGAGGTTCTTCTCAAAACGGCATTGACGCGCAGACAAACCTCACGCAGAGAAAATGGCTTTGATATATAATCGTCGGCGCCGATTGTCAGACCTGTAATCTTGTCGTTTTCGGTATCTTTGGCAGTCGTAAAGATAATTGGAATTGTTGCGGTCGAGGGCTCCTGTTTTAACATTTTTGCCATTTTGAAGCCTGAAATCTCGCCCATCATTACATCTAAAAGAATTAAATCATAGTTTGTGATTTGAAGTGCCAATGCCTCTTCTGCGCTATTTGCCGTATGAACGGAGTATCCCTCGCTCTCTAAGTTGAAACGAAGAATTTCACACAGATCCTGTTCGTCATCGACTACTAATATCTTTTTAGGGGTGTTTTCCATCTTTTACACTGCCTTTTGAATGAGAGTGTAAAGTTCACAATTTTTTATGAAAAAACCGCTTAGGAGAGCTAAGAATTCTCACTAAGCGGTTTGATTTGTTATGATTTGGTTGCAAATTATGCCATTGCAATCTCTTCACGTGCATCCTCTTTGGTAAGGGCTGTTGTTGGGAAACCTTCGAAGTTGCTGACACTTCTCATTAAGTGACGATATGCACTTACAACCTCCTGCGACTCCTGCAACATATTCAAGTAAACCATATATACTCGGGTACTTCCGGTTTGATCTTGCATGCTGTCGATTAGACGTTTACGAAGTCTTGACAACTCATCTTTCAAATTCTCACAATCCTCGAGCAGGATACCGATATTCTCCTTATAGTCCTTTGTTATAATCATTTGGTTTCCTCGCATAAAGTATGCAATCAACTTATCGCGTACCGGTAAGAAGTCTTTGATGTATTTGTCCGGTAG
Source organism: uncultured Odoribacter sp. (assembly GCA_964567845.1). GTDB lineage: Bacteria > Bacteroidota > Bacteroidia > Bacteroidales > Marinifilaceae > RGIG9079. Next base: position 7,623 of record CAZMOG010000022.1, read on the forward strand.
CGGAGTAAAGTTGTTGTCAATATGCTCCCTACATGGGTCGTTGATACGCTTCAAACAGTATATCATTTGCTCACAACTGTTGAATCCAAGGTGTAACCATGTGTTGTTTTTGAATGCAACTTTGCTCTCAACCTTCTTTAGGCATACCATTTCGCGTTTGCGTGCTCGTTTGGTGTTAAGCAACTCGTTGTCCATGTCAGTTTTGGCTTTGCGTAGTGGTTTCAACTCCTCGTTGATGAAAGCATCTGTGATAGAGGTGTAAATGCCAATAACAAAACTGATCTCCTGACGTGAATTGTGTGCAAAGTGTTGTTGCAATAAAGGCCAGATCTCCTCGGGATTTTTGCTCTTTACCATCTCTTGGAAAATAGGATCTTCGGTATTAGCCATAGCCTCGCGCTTCTTGTAGCGGATGTTGCTTCTGATCAATAGATAGATAGTCAAGATAATCAACAATCCCATAACAATGAAACCTCCGAAGTGCATCAGGTTTGTTACAAGGAATGCAAGGATAAATGCGGCTCCTGCAGTGATAAACCAACCTCCAATTACAGATATAACACCTGTGATTCTGAATACAGCAGACTCGCGTCCCCATGCTCTGTCGGCAAGTGAACTACCCATTGCCACCATAAATGTAACATAGGTGGTTGATAGAGGAAGTTTCAACGATGTTCCGGCGGCAATCAATAATCCTGCCAATACGAGGTTCACAGCAGCTCGAACCATATCGAATGCTGCTCCCTCGGGCATATCGGAGTTACTGTTATCAAAACGCTTGTTTACCCAATTGCTTATGCTCTTAGGAATATATTTGGAAATTGTGTTTGCTGTTGAGGTGGTTGTGCGAACAAAGCTTCTTGCAATTCTTGAAGAACCGAAAATCTCGTCGTTATCGTTCTGTTTTGATAAATCAAGCGATGTCTTAACAACATTATGTGCCTTTTTTGAGGTCAAAAGTGCTATAACCATTACAACACCGGCCAATGCCAAATATATAAATGGCGATGTTGCAGGCTCGTTCAAACGGCCCATAAGATACTCTGCGGGTGCGCCTGAGCCCTCGCTCATATAATAGTGGTATGAGTCAAGACCGGCCAATGGAACTCCGATAAAGTTTACAAGGTCATTGCCTGCAAATGCCATTGCCAATGCAAATGTTCCGGCAAGAACAACAACACGAAGAACATTTACCTTGCACCAATGGAGCAGCTGCATAATAATAGTGAAGCCAAGGAACATGTATAGAAGTAGTTGCCATGTGTTACCGTCAATCCATGTCTTTAGTTCCGGAGTCATGATAGTAGAAGTCTTTAAACCCTTTACTAACATAAAATAGACTATACTTGTAATGGCAATACCTCCGAATATTCCGATTGTCCAGCGAAGATGCTTTTTGAAGTTAAATGTGAAGATAATGCGGGCAATCCACTGAACTACAGTTCCAAAAACAAATGCGATTGCTACAGAGAGGAAGATTCCGGCAATAACGGAAAGAGCCTTTTCTGTATTAAGCATATCGCCAAACCCAATAGCTCCATCGGTTGATAGATATTTGATTACCGCCATGGCGAATGCTCCTCCAAGCAACTCGAAAACCATCGATACTGTTGTTGATGTAGGCATTCCCAGTGTGTTGAACATATCCAACAAGAAAACGTCGGTAACCATAACGGCAAGGAATATGCACATAATTTCGGTAAAATAGAAGTGCTGCGGATGGAACATGCCGTGGCGGGCAATATCCATCATACCGTTACTGGTTAATGCGCCGACAAGAATACCTATTGCTGCGATAGCAATAATTGTTGTAAATTTTGCTGCCTTTGCTCCTATTGCGGAGTTAAGAAAGTTTACTGCATCGTTACTTACTCCGACAATAAGGTCGAAAACTGCCAGAATAAGAATGAATGCTACGATTACTAAATAAATTGCGTCCATAATTTTACGTTTTTATGATACGCAAAATTACAGACGCTATATTTCGTATTGGTGTCAGTATTGTTACAAAAATGTTACAATTTGCATTGTTTTTACCATTCTGACTATCCGCAATGGAAATATTTGTTTACCAACGCAAGCATCTCTTCGGTGTTCCCATTGAGCTCTTGGCGCAAGTTCTGGTCGTTGTACGAGCGCAATTTCTTAATGATACCATCAATCATCAAAGGGCTGAATACGTTGTGCTTCTCGAAGATTGCTCTTTGTTGCTCCAGACAATCGGCCGACGCCACGCAGTTGTCGGGAAGTTGAGCCAAACTGTTAAGTTTCTCGGCATTCTCGGCGTGGTGAATATTCACGTTGACGTATGTCTTTTCTGCTACCTCAAGTGCATTCTGTAACTCGAATCCATGTCGGCATGCAACGGCAAGTCCTGCAATTAGCTGGTAAATGTCGGCAGAGCCATCGGGTGAGCGCATCTCAACTGTCTGCTTTTGGGTAGTGTCGTAGTTGCTCAACTCTTCAAGCGGGTTGGCCAATTTGCACATATCCGATTTGGCTGCCCAGCCAAGTGGAACGCGTACCAATACAGAGCGGTTACGGTCTCCCCAGCAAATATTCGTCGGAGCCTCCTGATGTGGGACCAAACGGAAATATGAAGTTGGATTGGTGTTTCCGAAAGCTGTAATCGAAGGAGCAAGTTCCATCATTCCGGCAATGGCTTTTTTTGCTGTTTCGCTCAATTTGCCATCTTGTAACATTTGGTTTTTGCCATCCTTAACAATCTTCATGTGGATATGTAGTCCTGAACCTGCCTTTCCTGTTGTAATCTTTGGAGCAAACGTCAAATCATAGCCCAATTGGAATGCAAGATTGCGGATAATCCATTTTGCAATCATAAGCTGGTCGGCAGCTTGTTCAGCCTTTACCGGAAGGAACTCAATCTCATTCTGCTCATAAACCAAGCCGTCGATAGTGAAATTACCAACCTCAGAGTGGCCGTACTTAATTTGGCCTCCGGCTTGCGCTATGTATGACATACATTGAGTACGGAACTCGTTGAACTTTGCGTACGGAGCTGATTCGTGATAACCTTTTTGGTCAGTTGCAGGGAACATGGTTGTGTCTGGAGCAATTACATAGTACTCTAACTCACCCATTGCATAAAACTCCATGCCGGTAACATTGTTGAATGCCTGACATGCTTTGTGAAGGGTGTTTTCCGGCGAGCTTTCAAGTGGCTCTCCGTCCTTGTTGAAATAGGAACAGAGCATTGCAACTGTCGGAATCTCAGCAAATGGATCCACGAATGCCGTTCTAAAGCGCGGAATTACATAAAGGTCACTGCTTCCTGCTTCGATAAAGGGGAATAGGCTTGAGCCATCGACACGCTCTCCGCAAGTAAGAATTGCATCGAGGTACTCAAGATTGTTGATTACAAAATTCAAGGTCTTCAAACGACCATCTGCGGCAGGGTACATGAAATTTACCATCTTTATCCCATTCTCTTTGATGAAACGGATAATATCAGCCTTGGTAAACTGCTCTGCAGGCTTGTTTAAATGAGCCACTAGTAGGTTTGGGTTCATTTCCAGTGTGTTACTCATGTTAATTTTTATAGGTTTTAGATTCAAAAAACAAGAGAACAAAGTTCGTAAAAAAATGTTAATGATGCAATGATATTTGTGCTTTTTTTGATATTAATTTTTTCTGTTAAAATACATGGTATTTTCTTTGGAAATACAAGAAAAATTATGAAATTTGTACCCAATTTGAGCATACATAAATGTAGCTCTGAAGTTGATATTTTTTATACATACTATAAGATGAAGAAACAGTTCAAAAAAGTGCTGGTTTTAGGCTCGGGAGCTTTGAAAATCGGACAGGCAGGAGAGTTTGATTACTCTGGTTCTCAGGCATTAAAGGCCTTGAGAGAGGAAGGTATTCGTTCAATATTGGTAAACCCAAATATCGCAACCATTCAGACATCAGAGGGTATTGCGGATCAAGTTTACTTTTTGCCTGTAACACCATATTTTGTAACTGAAATCATAAAAAAAGAGCGTCCTGATGGAATTATGTTGGCCTTCGGAGGTCAGACAGCTTTGAACTGCGGAGCAGAGTTGTACCGGAATGGAGTGTTCGAGGAGTATGGAGTGGAGGTATTGGGAACATCGGTCGATGTTATCATGTACACCGAGGATCGCGATTTGTTTGTTAAGAAACTTGACGAGATCAATATGAAGACTCCGGTGAGTCAGGCTGTCGAGAATATGGAGGATGCTTTGGCTGCTGCCCGTAAGATAGGTTACCCTGTAATGATTCGTTCAGCATACGCTCTTGGAGGTTTGGGTAGTGGAATTTGTCCGAACGAGGAGAAGTTTGTCGAGCTTGCAGAGAGTGCATTCACATTTGCTCCACAGATTCTTGTCGAAGAGTCTTTGAAAGGATGGAAGGAGATTGAGTTCGAGGTTATTCGCGATGCTAATGATCACTGTTTTACAGTGGCAAGTATGGAGAACTTTGATCCACTTGGAATCCACACAGGAGAGTCAATCGTAGTTGCACCGACATGTTCGTTGACAGAGGAGCAGGTAAAGATGCTTCAGGAACTATCTGTCGGATGTATTCGTCACTTGGGAATTGTTGGAGAGTGTAACATTCAGTACGCTTTCAATGCCGAGACAAATGATTACCGTGTAATCGAGGTTAACGCTCGTTTGAGTCGTTCTTCTGCTTTGGCTTCTAAGGCAACCGGTTATCCATTGGCATTCGTAGCTGCCAAGATTGGATTGGGTTATACCCTTGATGAGATTGGTGAGATGGGAACTCCAAACTCTGCATACGTAGCTCCATCATTGGATTACTTAATTTGTAAGATTCCTCGTTGGGATTTGACAAAGTTTGCAGGAGTATCTCGTTTGATTGGATCAAGCATGAAGTCGGTGGGCGAGATTATGTCTATCGGACGTTCATTCGAGGAGGTTATTCAGAAGGGCCTTCGTATGATAGGTCAGGGAATGCACGGATTTGTTGGCAATGACCACAAGGTTCACTTCGATGATTTGGATTCGGAGTTGGCTAATCCGACCGATTTGCGTGTATTCGCAATTGCACAGGCTCTTGAGGCAGGATATGGTATTGATAAGATTTTTGAGTTGACCAAGATTGACCCATGGTTCCTTGGAAAACTTAAGAATATTGTAGATATGAAGAACACCTTGTCTGGTTACAATAAACTGGAGGAGATTCCTGCCGATGTATTGCGCCAGGCAAAGGTTTATGGATTCTCTGATTTCCAGATTGCGCGTTTTGTATTTAAGAGCGAGGGCAATATGGAGAACCAGAATCTTGAGGTTCGTTCTTATCGTAAGGGATTGGGCATTGTGCCGGCGGTTAAACGAATCAATACGGTTGCATCGGAGCACCCTGAGTTGACAAACTACCTGTACATGACATACGCGGTAGATGGTTACGATGTAAACTACTATAAGAATGAAAAGTCGGTAGTTGTATTGGGTTCAGGAGCATATAGAATTGGTTCATCGGTTGAGTTTGACTGGTGTTCGGTAAATGCAATTCAGACCGCTCGCAAGTTGGGCTACAAATCAATTATGATTAACTACAACCCCGAGACTGTATCAACCGACTACGATATGTGCGACCGTCTGTATTTTGATGAGCTATCATTCGAGCGTGTACTTGATGTTATTGATCTTGAGCAACCTCGTGGAGTGATTGTATCGGTTGGTGGTCAGATTCCTAACAACTTGGCAATGAAGTTGCACCGTCAGGCAGTTCCAATTCTTGGAACCTCGCCCGTATCAATCGACCGTGCAGAGAATCGTAACAAATTCTCAGCAATGCTTGATCAGCTCGGAATTGACCAGCCTGCATGGCAGGAGCTTACAAGCCTTGATGATATGAAGCAGTTCATAGAGAAGGTAGGGTATCCGGTATTGGTACGTCCATCGTATGTACTTTCAGGAGCGGCAATGAATGTGTGTCACAATGAGGAGGAGTTGACTCGCTTCTTGCAGATGGCAACCGAGGTATCGAAGGATTATCCTGTTGTGGTATCGCAATTTATGATGGAGACCAAAGAGATTGAGTTTGATGCTGTCGCTAAGAACGGAGAGGTTGTCGAGTATGCAATTTCCGAGCATGTCGAGTATGCAGGAGTTCACTCGGGCGATGCTACACTTGTTTTCCCTGCTCAGCAGATTTACTTCTCAACTGCACGTTCAATCAAGAAGATAAGCCGTCAAATTGCAAAAGAGTTGAATATTTCAGGACCTTTCAATATTCAGTTCCTTGCCAAAGATAATCAGATTAAGGTTATTGAGTGTAACTTACGTGCATCTCGAAGCTTCCCATTTGTCTCTAAGGTATTGAAACGTAACTTTATCGAGACTGCAACAAAGATAATGCTTGATGCTCCATACGAAATGCCGGATAAGAGCGCATTCGATATTGACAGAATTGGAGTTAAGGCATCGCAATTCTCGTTTGCGCGTTTGCAGAATGCAGATCCTGTATTGGGTGTTGACATGGCTTCAACCGGTGAGGTTGGTTGCTTGGGAGATGACTTCAATGAAGCGTTGTTGAATTCTCTTATTGCAACAGGTTATACAATTCCTGAGAAGAGTGTAATGTTATCTTCGGGCGATGCTAAATCAAAGGTTGATTTGTTGGAGCCAAGCCGTATGCTTCAGGCAAATGGTTACGATATTTATGCTACTGCAGGCACTGCTAAATTCTTGAATGATAACGGAGTGAATGCTGTTGCAGTTCACTGGCCGGATGAGAATGAGGGGACAGAGTTGAATGTTATGCAGATGATTTCTGACCATAAGTTCGATTTCATTGTCAATATTCCGAAAAACCATACAAAACGTGAGTTGACAAACGGTTATAAGATTCGTCGTGGTGCAATAGATCACAATATTCCATTGATGACTAATGCTCGTCTTGTGAAGGCCTTTATTCAGGCATTCTGTGCAATGAAACAAGAGGATATTCAGATAAAGAGCTGGCAGGAGTATTAATCTTAACAAGCATATTATAGTGTGAGCGGAGGACCGGAATAAGTTCTCCGCTTTTTATTTGGATAATTTGAAGAAATATATTAAATTGCAGTTCTAAAGGATTTTATAAATAAAACGAACCATTAATGAAAAAGACAATAATTGATCTGTTTGAATCTTCGGTAAGGAAGTATCCTAATAATACTTTCTTGCTTGAGAAGACCAATAAGAAGTTTGAACCAACTACATATGCACAAGTAAAACAAAAGGTTTATGCACTTGGTGCGGGTCTTCAAGCTTTGGGTGTGAAAAAGGGCGATAATATGGCTCTTTTGAGTGAGGGTAGAAATATGTGGGTTATTGGAGAGTTGGCAATGTTCTATGCCGGAGCTGTAAATGTACCGCTCTCTATTAAACTTGAGGAGAGTAACGACCTTCTGTTTCGTTTGCTCCATGGCGATGTTAAGTATATTATGGTGTCGGGAACTCAGTTAAAGAAAATTCGCACCATTAAGGAGAAACTTACCGATGTAAAGTATATTATTGTTTTCGATGAACAGCAAACCTATGAAGAGCGTGAGATTGCTTTAGGGCAGGTTATTTCTATGGGTAATGAGTTTTTGAAGAGTCATACCATGGAGCAGTTCTTAAGTGTGCCCAACTCAATCCAGAATGATGATTATGCAACCATCACCTACACAAGTGGTACAACAGCAGATCCTAAGGGGGTTGTGTTGACACATAGAAACTACACTGCAAATGTGGAGCAGGCATTAACCCTTGTCGATATTGATGAGACATGGAGAACATTGATTATTTTGCCTCTTGACCACTGTTTTGCCCATGTGGTTGGATTTTATATCATGATGTCGCGTGGAGCAACTGCGGCGACAGTGCAGGTCGGACGCACTCCACTTGAAACATTGAAGAATATACCTTTAAATATACGCGAGGTAAAACCTCACTTTATACTTAGTGTTCCTGCTTTGGCCAAGACATTCAAGAAGAACATTGAGCAGGCAATTAAGGCGAAGGGAGAAACAACTGTAAAACTCTTCAATATGGGAATGAAGGTTCGCCAAACTTACTATGGTGAGAGTAATTTGGAGTTTAAGGGAGTGCGTGCTTTGTTGAAACCGTTGGTGTGGCTGTTTGACAAGATGGTATTCTCAAAAGTTCATGAGAATTTTGGAGGTCAGCTTCGTTTCTTTATTGGCGGTGGAGCATTGTTGGACAAGGATTTGCAGAAGTTCTATATTGGAATTGGAATTCCAATGTTTCAGGGATATGGATTGTCCGAGGCGACTCCGGTTCTTTCATCGAACGGGCCTGATAAATACAGATTTGGTTCAAGCGGTAAGTTGGTGAAGCCGTTGGAGTTGAAGATTTGCGATCCCGATGGCAAGGAGCTTCCTATCGGTGAACTTGGAGAGATTGTTGTTAAGGGCGAGAACGTTATGGCAGGATATTGGAAAAATCCTGAGGCAACTGCCGAGACAGTTCGTGATGGTTATCTTTACACAGGTGATTTGGGTTACATGAGTAAAGAGGGATTGTTGTATGTGAAGGGGCGTTTTAAAAGTCTTCTTATTTCGAGCGATGGCGAGAAGTATAGTCCCGAGGGAATCGAGGAGGCAATGGTCGAGCACTCTCCATACATTGATCAGGTAATGTTATACAACAACCAATCTCCATACACAACAGCCTTGATAGTTCCCAATAAAGAGAATTTGAAGAAGAGTGTTGCCGAGCGAGGCCTTGATATTAAGACTACCGATGGCGCTAAGGAGGCATTGAAGATTCTTGATGGTCAGGTTGCCCGCTTTAAGAAGGGGGGCGATATGGAGGGTATGTTCCCGGATCGTTGGTTGCCAAGTTGCTTTGCGGTATTGGCAGAGCCATTCACCGAGCAGAACCAAATGATTAACAGTACAATGAAGATGGTTCGAGGTAAAATTGAGAAGGCATACTCAGCAAGAATAGAGTATCTGTATACGGCCGAGGGTAAACAACTAATGAATGAGCAAAATATTACGGCATTGTCATAGAGTTATAAATAACTTGTGGGTATAAATAAAAGAGGATTAGGCTTAAAGCTTAATCCTCTTCCATATAAATCGGGGGGTATATTTCATAAGTGCAACCGTAATTTTGTAGCGCCAATCAAATATTGCTATACGTTTTCGTTTGGTTATTGCCTTATATATAACCTTGCCTACGTAGCCGGGTTTCATGATCATGGGGTAGTTGTTGTTACCGTTTAAAAGGGCAGTCTGAACAAATCCCGGGCGAATATCGGTAAAGGTGATATTCAACTTATATGAGCATGATAGTTGCTCCAATGCGTTAATGTATTGGGTTTGAAATGACTTGGTGGCAGAGTAGGCTGCTGCAACTCCGATTCCTCTGCTTCCGGCAACCGATGTTATTGCTGCGATATGCCCGCCGCTCCTCTCTTTCAAATAGTTAAATGCGGCTGTAATCATTCTGACAAAACCCATTCCATTGGTAGCGGTAATCTTTAGTTCAACTTCGGGATCCAACTCTCTGTTTTGAAAACCAATACCTGAGCTTAGGAATATGGTATCAACATTGCCGGTATTCTTGAGTAATTCAATTAATTGCTTGTCGGAATCACTGTCGGTTACATCAATTCTTCCTGTTACAACTCTGTCGGGAGCCATGGCTTTCAATGGTTCAAGCAGTTCTGTACGTCGTCCGGCTAAACCAACTCGGTAGCCGCTCCTGATGAATAATTTTGCAGCTTCGAATCCCAATCCCGATGTTGCTCCTATTATTACAATATTTTGCATAGCTCTTTGTAGATTTCGTTTAACTCACTATCGGAAAACTCTTTATTGTAAATGTGTTCCGGTTGTTCATTTGCAAGTAATATTTCACGCTTCATGCGTGCAACGGAATCGGTTACCATTTTATTGTGGTCAAAAGCCAGTTCAGGTAGTGAATCAATAGCGAACCATTTTATATTTTGTGCATCGTCGCCGGCCTTTGGCGATACACTATCTTTGTGAGCCAATGTGCAGTATGTTATGGTAACAACTCTTTCACGAGGATCTCGATCAACATCGGAATATGCTCCAACCTCTTTCAAATCAGAAACAGTAACCCCGGTCTCCTCGAACATTTCACGTTTTGCGCAGCTTTCAGTGGTCTCGTTTATCTCCATAAAGCCTCCTGGCAAAGCCCAAAAGCCCTTTTGTGGTTCACCTCCACGTTGGATAAGTAGAATTTCCACTTTGCTATCTTTAAGTGCGAACAGCAAACAATCGGCAGTAATGGCAGGGTGTGGATAGCGATAATTATACGATATAATCTTATATTCGTTTCTGCGCTTGGGATTCGCCGGGAACCACCCCTTGTTTACTCTTTCGCGTTGTTCAAAGATCTCAAGTATGGACCAGAATGACGAGAATGCGAAAACTGCAATAATGGCCGATGTGAATGTATCCCGGATAATAAGGCTAACGGAGATTCCTATTATTCCCATCAATAGAAATGCCCACCAGCACTTTGTTCCAAAGTGATACTCAGATTTTATGACTATTGGATGAAACAATCCTATAATCATGAATGTTGCCAAACCTATAACTACTCCTTCGTAAAACATATATCAAATTTATACTCCAAAGTTATGGATTTTTGTGGATATAAAAAAGGGGCTGAACCAATGTTCAAGCCCCTAGGTTTTATCTGATAGTTAAAGATTGCAATTATTCAACCATCAATACAGTACGGTTCAAACGAGCCTCCTTGAACTGGTTGTCAGAAGATCCAACAGCCTTGATTGTCAATCTGTCAGCGCTAATACCATACTTGTTGATCAATAGGTCAGCAACGTACTGAGCACGCTTCTCGCTCAACTTCTGGTTGTACTCCTTTGTTCCGGTTGCGCTATCAGCAGAACCAATGATTGTGAAGTTCTTGCTCTCAGAACCCTCGATAGCTGTCTTAACATAGTAGTCCAAGTTAACCAACTCCTTGCTATCCAAAGTTGCCTTTCCGATTGGGAAGAACAATGCAACAGGAGCATTTGGAACATCCTTAACTACAGGTCTGTTACGCAAAGCCTCAACCTCGTTGTTCAAAGCCTTGTTAGCGTTAGCCAACTGAGCATTCTGTGCCTCCAACTCCTTAATACGGTTGTTGTATGGAGTGTAGTCTGCCGGCTCAACTTTCTGAACTCTCTTGAAGTTTGTCTTACCAACCTTGATTGATACGCCAACAGTAGCTGTTGTCATACCCTCAAGCTTAGAACCACCTGCCTCGCCATCGAAAGTCTGTCCAACAATCATCTGCTTACCCTCAAGAGTGATGTCAACACGGTTTGAGATGTAGATCTCGTTGATCAAACCGATAACTCCTGCTGGCTTGTGGTTTGTATAACCTGTCTTATGAGCGCGAACAATTCCGAATCCAACGTAAGGAATGAAATCCCATCTACGTGTCTCTTTGTATCCGCTGAATGAATTAGACAAGTTCCACATAGCATCTGCATGCAAGAAGTGGTAACCGAATTTCTGCTTGTAGTACTCTCCGTCCTGAGCCTTTGCAAATACATTACCTGCAGTTGTCCAACCCTTAGCCTGGATTCCTGAATATTGTACACGCGCTCCAACGGTTGGAGTAATCCACTTTCCTGCGTTAATGTCTAGTGCAAATGACATTCTTGGGCCGAAATCACCCTTCCAGTCGTACTCACCAGTGTAAACGTTAACTCCAACACCTGCTCCGAAGAACCAGTTATCAAAGAATTTGTTTGTCTCGTAAGGACCACGAACAATCTTGCCATTAGCGTCGCGATTGCCGTTCTCCTGTGCCATTGCTACAGTTGCACCCATCATAAGAACTGCAGCTAGAAGAATTTTAGTAAACTTCATTTTTAAGCGTTTTTGATTAATAGTTTATTTATAATGTATGTTTTTTTGTCAAGATTTATATGCCAAATCTTGTTGCAAAGATATGTATAAAATTGTAAATATCCTACACTCTTGGTAATAACTTTCTGTTTTTTTTGGTTCATTTATAAAATGTTGATAATTAGAAATTAAAACCGCAATTGAATACGAATTTTTTACTAAATTCGTTGCTCATTTCCGGTAGTTTAATAGATATAAGTGATTTTACAATGAAAAGTTTGCATGAATTTCCAAAAGCTATTAGCAATTGTCCATTGCCGTTAGAATTTACTTATCCTTTTAATTATGTGCCACATAAATTATCTGTTATGGCTATTAATGACTTATGCAAATTTATCAAAAAAGAGTTGTGTTCTGATGAAATTGTGAGAGATGAGATAAACCATGGTAAGATGTTTGGGGTTTTGGTTGTTAAGAGCAATGATGAAATTGGTTATCTTGCTGCTTTCTCGGGCAATATTGCCCACTCGAATATCTATCCTGGCTTTGTGCCTCCGGTTTATGATTTGTTAAATCCATCGGGATTCTTTGTGTCAGGCGAAGAGAATTTGAATTCTATTAACTTGAAGGTAAAGGAATTTGAAAATTCTGAGAGCTATATGGAGCTACGTGCGGAACATGCTCGCTTAACTTCAGAGTTGAAAGAGTTGAAAGAGTACAATAAAAATCTTTTAAATAGTTCAAAGGCAAGAAGGGATGAACTGCGTGCGAGTAATCCAAATGATACGAAACTGGAAGCAATATTGGTTGCTGAGAGTCAATTTCTTAAGGCAGAGTGTAAAAGAAAAGAGCGTGCCAAGCAACAAACGATTCAAATAGTTCAACGGGAATTAGCTGATTATACTAATAGAATTGATGAGTTGAAACTGTTAAGGAGAGAGAAATCGGCAGAACTGCAAGAGTTGATATTTAAAGAGTTTAAAGTAAGAAATGCAAAAGGGGAAGAGCGCGATTTGCTTTCAATATTCAAGGAAACCCCTCAGGAATTTCCTCCGGCCGGTGCAGGGGAGTGTGCAGCTCCTAAATTGTTGCAATATGCCTATATCCATGGTTTGGAACCACTTTGCATGGCTGAATTCTGGTGGGGAGAATCGCCCAAAGATGAAGTTCGTAAACATGGTCATTGCTATCCCTCGTGCAAGAGTAAATGTGAGCCTATTTTGAATTTTATGATGCAGGGGTTGAAAGTGGCGGTGAATCCCATTATGTTTCATGGTAGAGATTTCTGGCCCCATGTTATTTATGAAGATGAGTGGATTATGGCTATTGATAAGCCTTCGGGAATGTTGTCAATGCGCGGTAAGATAGATGTTCCAAGTGTCGATGAGTGGTTGAAGGTTGCATATCCCGGTTGCAACTATTATGTGGTGCATAGACTGGATATGGATACTTCAGGAATATTGTTGATTGCCAAGGATTTGGATGTGTATAAATCACTACAGGGATTATTTGCCAAAAAAATAGTTGAGAAGCGCTATTTCGCTTTGATTTCAGGAGTGCCGAAAGTTAACGAGGGTAGGATTGAATTGCCATTGATTGCCGATATCGATAATAGACCATTTCAAAGGGTGGATTTTGTTAACGGAAAAGAGAGCATAACCGAGTATAAGGTATTGAGTAGTAGAAATGGAGTGAGTAGGGTGGAGTTCAGACCTTTGACAGGAAGAACTCACCAATTGCGGGTTCACGCTGCACATCTTTTAGGTTTAAATGCTCCCATAGTGGGTGATAATCTTTATGGTAATCCGGGCCGTAGATTGATGCTCCATGCCGAGAGTGTACAATTTATTCATCCGGTAACCAAATGTAAGGTGGTAATCTCTTCTCCCATACCTTTTTAAACTTTAATCTCGATAATTTCGTTCCAATCGGTAGTGTAGCGAGGTGAGGTGTGATTACGATTTGAGAATGAGGTGATTTGTGCCTGTGAGGCAATCGCAATTGTGTTGTTTCCCTGAGTACGGTTTATTGTATCGATAGCGCTCATGAGTCTGGCGTGTTTTTCACGATCTACGTTATCAAACAAGGAGCCTTGTGTGGCGTTTTGTGGAACCAGGTCGGTGGCAATCACACCTGCCTTTTTGTAGCCGTATCCGCTTTTGAATATCTTTCTCAATAGTGCCGCTGCCACTTTGCATATTTCAAGAGTGCTGTTTGTTGCCACTCCAAAGCGATATGTGTGAATATTAAAGTCTTGAGGTTCGTTCTCTTTGTGGCGGTTGGTGTCGATAAAGACTGACAATTGCCATGCACAACTATTCTGGCGACGTAATTTTTCCGACATTGTTGCAGCAAATGTTGTAATTGCGCTTCTAAGGTCGTTTATATCGTACATCTCCTTTGCGAAGGATCGAGACACGCAGATGCTCTGTTTGTCAACAGTTTCATGCTCCATCTTTATGCAGGCCTCGCCCTTTAACTCTTTGTATGTTCTAAGGCCGGTGATAGTCAGTTGTTTATGGACAAACTCTGTAGGCAGTTGTGTGAAATCCCATGCTGTTCTGATATTCCACATCTTGATTTTTGCAAAGTGGCGACGCCCAATACCCCAAACATCTTCAATTGGAAATTTTTTCAATACCTTCTCAATGTCTTCAGGGCGGTGCATGTAACAGCAGCCATTTAGTGCCGGGTACTTTTTGCAAAGTTTGCCGGCAATTTTTGCCAATGTTTTTGTTGGTGCAATACCAATGCTTACAGGGATTCCTGTGTTTTTCCGAATTTTTTTTGCAAGGGCGAGGCCTAAATCGTGAAGCTCATCTTCGGCAATGCCATCGAGGTTTAAAAATGCCTCGTCGATAGAGTAGATTTCAATGTTGGGTACTGTTGAACGAAGAGTGGTCATTACGCGATTGCTCATGTCCCCATATAGTTGGTAGTTGCTGGAAAAGACTGTAACATTCTCACGCTCAATCAGCGAGCGGACTTGATAGAGCGGAGTGCCCATCTTGATGCCGAGTGCTTTTGCCTCGTTTGAACGTGCAACAATGCAGCCGTCATTGTTTGAAAGAACCACAACGGGTTTGCCGTTCAAGTCGGGTCGGAATGTCCGTTCGCACGATACAAAAAAGTTGTTACAATCGCAATGTCCTATCATTTCATTTTACTGTTAGACTTTTTTAATGATGTAGCGTACCACTCCCCAAATTTGAAAGTCGTTATCTTTGTTTACAACTATCGGTTTAAACTCTTTGTTTGCAGGTACAAGCAAACCATGATCGCCCATATCCTTGAACCGTTTAAGGGTAAAATCGCCGTCAATAAAGCAGACAGCCAATGCACCGTCGTGAGGTTCGACACTCTTGTCAATAATAAGAAGGTCTCCATTGTTTATCCCCTCGTCTATCATTGATGTTCCGCGAACACGGGCATAGAATGTGGCAGCAGGATTCTTGACAAGCTCTTTGTTTAAATCCAGCGATAGATCCATGAAATCCTCGGCAGGCGATGGAAAGCCTGCAGCAACGCCATTCTCCGAGAATGGAATTGTTTGAGGTTCACTTAGATCGGGATTAAATAGTTCCAATGAGGTATATTTATCTTTCATTGTGTATAGTGTCTATTTTGTTTTGTTGTGTTAAATATTCACAAAGATACGAAGATTCCGTTTTAATTTTAATCCTATTTGGAGTTAATAATTGTTTTATTTATCTTTGGAGTGTTAAAAATTGACAAAAACAAATAACAATAAAACAGAGTTATGAAGACAATTATTACAATGTTGGCAGCAGCTTGTTTATTTACAGCGTGTTGTGGTAATGGATCAAAGTGTGGAGTTCAGGATTCTACTCCTGTTCCCGAGATGGCAACTTATGATGAGAAGCCTGTAATAACTGCTCCTCCGGCAGAGTTGAATTTGGATCCATTTTATGAGAAATATATGAATGTGAATGGAATTCATGTGTGTAGTTCATGGCGTGTGCCCGATAGTTGCTTCCAGGCTGCGTATGTAAGTATCAGAGGAGTAACCGAGGCTTTGCCAAAAGAGGTTATGGATGTACTTCTTGCCAAAAATACCCGTATAGGAATTATGGCTCGTTACGAGGGAACAACCGACATTCCCGAGCATGCTCATTTGGTTCGCGATACCAGCATTAACTGGGATTTGCGTGCACGTGGATTAGGTGGTTCAAGAAGAAACCCATTCTCTACAAGTGCTGAGGAGAATATCTTGGCTTATCAGATTGATAAGTACCATGCAGAGGATATCTTGATTCACGAGTTTGCTCACACTATTCATGGAGCAGGAATCTGCGAGGTATACAAAGATTTCAATAAGGAGTTACAGGCAGCATTGGATAAGGCTTTGGCTGCAGGTCGTTGGCAGAATGTATATGCTGGAACCAATATCTCTGAGTACTGGGCCGAGGGTGTTCAGTCATGGTTCAATGTTAACGCAGAGGTTAACAAAGACGAGGGAGATGGAAAGCACAACAAGATAAATACTCGCGAGGAGTTGAAACGTTACGATCCGGGCTTGTACGAGATTCTTTCACGTTTCTTCACTCCGGTTGACAAAATGTATAGCCGTCACAAATATGTGAACGAGTTTAATTGGACTGAATAACATAGAATGTTTTTTCATAATAAAGTCGCTGTGAAGCGCAAATCGTAAAGTTAAATTGTGTAGAGGGCGTTGTGAAACGACCCTCTTTTTTATGTACCTTTGCAAATTACAAAAGGTACTTTCGTTAAACATTACATACAGTAATAATGGGTCAAATAAGGTTATTTGCACTGTTGCTTCTTTTTTTGTTTTGGGCATGTGATAATGAGTTGATAAGTCCGGAAATTTCGGATGTGGAGAGTGTGCAATTAAGTGATGTGAATTGTGGCGAGGAGTATACAAAAATCTATTATAAGAGTGCTGATAATAAAATTATTGAACCATATAATTCTGATGCCTTTGATGCAGAACTGATTTCAAATAGTTATGACAATGGTCTTGGAGTAATGTTATTCCGGGGTAAATTGACAGAAATTGGTTATAGAGCTTTTAGGGATTGTTCAAAGTTGGTTGAGATTACAATTCCCGAGGGGATTAGAGTTATATGTGAGCGCGCATTTGAATATTGTCGAGGATTGAAAAGAATTCATCTTTCCAATGAAGTTGCTGAAATTGAGCAATATGCTTTTATGTTTTGTGAAAGTTTGTTGCGCATAGAGTTGTCCGATAATTTGCTACGGATTGGCAGTGATGCCTTCTGGCATTGTGTCAGTCTGGATAGTGTAAATATTCCTCGAAATGTAACCTATATAGGCAACTCGATATTTTCAAATTGTGATAATTTGTCTGCAATTACTGTAGATACATTGAATGCGGTTTATGACAGCCGTAACAATTGTAATGCAATTATTCATACCTCGACCAATAAATTGATATCAGGGTGTAAAAACACTATAATTCCAAATCGTATACAATCAATAGGCGATTGTGCATTTGTTTATTGCAATAATCTGACAACAATAGATATTCCCGAGGGTGTGACCCATGTCGGAGAGTATGCATTTTATGGTTGTAGTAATTTGTCGGAGGTGAAGATACATGAAAATATCACCTCAATAGGCAATGCCGCTTTTGGAGCTTGTCGGAATTTGTATGAAATCATTGTGATGAGTATAGAGCCTCCGGTATTGGGAGAGTATGGCTTTCATCTTG
The DNA here is from genome assembly GCA_964567845.1 of uncultured Odoribacter sp. Taxonomy (GTDB): domain Bacteria; phylum Bacteroidota; class Bacteroidia; order Bacteroidales; family Marinifilaceae; genus RGIG9079. Next base: position 25,187 of record CAZMOG010000022.1, read on the forward strand.
ATTATGTATCAGATTTTTTTGCGGAGATACAGGTTCCGATTGGGGCAGAGGAGTGGTATCAAAATGCAGATGGGTGGAATAGGTATGCCGATTTGATTATAGGAGTCGATTGGAATGAGAAGATAGTTTTTGAGGATTCAGAGGTAAAGAGACTTTGTGTTAAAAATTGGGATACTAATGGCGATGGGGAGTTGTCGTGTGTCGAGGCCTCGGCAGTAACTACATTGTCAAATGTATTTAGCGAAAATACAATGATTAAGTCATTTACCGAACTGTCATACTTTACGGGGCTGACCTCGATCAATGATCATGCATTTAGCGATTGTCGAGCTTTGCAAAGAGTGGAGTTACCTAATACTATTGCTTCTATTGACGAAAGTGCTTTTCATAATTGTTATGAATTGGCAATGATACATTTACCGGAAAGTTTGAAATCGATAGGTGTATTAGCATTTGATCGATGCAGCAAATTGCAGAATATCAATCTTCCTGCCGGATTGTTGTCTATTGGTTATTGTGCATTTTTTGGAGCTGCATTTACGCAGGTGTCCATCCCTCGGAATGTAGAGTATGTGGGCGATGGCGCATTTGCGCAATGTAGTAAGATAGAGAGTATCGATGTGGATGCTGACAATTGCTATTACGATAGTCGTGCCAATAGCAATGCAATTATTGAAACTGCAACCAATGCTTTAGTTGCGGGATGTAATAATACAACTATTCCTGAGGGGGTAGAGTCGATTAGGCGTTTTGCCTTTTATGGTTGCTCAAATATGACAGAAATTACAATCCCTTCAACCGTTACAGCTATAGGTGATTATGCCTTTTATCGTTGTAAGAAATTGTCAAGTGTAACCTTTTTGTCAACAAAACGTCCAACCCTTGGAGAATTAGTTTTTGGTGATTGTCCCATAATATCCTTCAAATAATTAGCGCAAGCATATAATCCTTTTTATTTTTGGCATTTTATGTCATTAGT
>CAZMOG010000023.1:0-23399 GCA_964567845.1 uncultured Odoribacter sp.
CTCTATTAAATAATTATGTTAACTTCTACCAACCACTTTTGGCAACGTTACCCAAAAAAGCAGTTACATTTCTGTAACTGCTTCATTTTTAGTGGTCCCACTTGGGCTTGAACCAAGGACTCCCTGATTATGAGTCAGGTGCTCTAACCAACTGAGCTATGGGACCTTAAGGTTTTGGGGGATGCCCCTGCCTTAATTTTACGGTGCAAAGATAGTCATAAAACTTCAATTCTTGCAAGAGTTTTACGGAAAAAAAGCTAACTTCGTTGCAGAATTATAGGATTGGACAGTTATGAAGGTAGAGTTATTGGTCATAGGTAAAACCGATGCAGAGTACTTACAGAAGGGAATAGCAGAGTATGAAAAACGGTTAACTCGCTATATACCATACGAAATGCGTGTAATTCCCGATATTAAAAACTCCAAAAATATGTCCGAGGCTCTGCAAAAGGAGCGCGAGGGGGAGTTGATACTGGCTCAAATCCAGACATCCGATTTTGTCGTGCTCTTGGATGAGCATGGCAAAAGTTACTCGTCGGTAAAGTTTGCTCGCTTCCTTGAGCAAAAAATGGTGGCAGGAACCAAAAAATTGATCTTGGTTGTTGGGGGACCATACGGATTCTCCGAAGCTGTCTATAAAAGAGCTAATGATAAAATTTCGTTATCGGAGATGACATTCTCTCACCAAATGGTAAGGCTGATATTTACAGAGCAACTGTACAGAGCAATGACAATATTAAAAGGCGAGCCATATCACCATGAATAGGAATATATTCAAGAAACGATACCTACCCTATATTTTTGGGTTTCTTTTGGTTGTAACTGCTACATGGGAGTGGGTCGATACTATTCGCGATGGTAAAACCCTGTTGCGTAGGATAGAGAGGGTTCTGCATGAAAAGGAGCGTGTAGCTGAAGATATTTTAAATTCCTTGGACAGTACTACAAACTATTCGGAACTGACGGTACCTGAAAATCTTATACTTATTGTAATAGAGGAGGGGAAAATTCTTTATTGGAGTAATAGCGATCCATGTTCAGAGAATCTTGTTAAACAGTTAGGGAGTGGTCGCCATTTTCTTTTGCTTAATAATAGGTACTATGATGTGCGAGGCCGCGAAGAGGGTAGTGTAAGTTATTACATGCTTATTCCGGTAAAGAATAATTACGACGAGCAGACTTTATATCTGAAAAACTCTTTCTACGATGATTTTGGGATTGACGATGCCAACGGAGAACAGTTGGAGATAAGGGTTTGCAGTGTTGTTGACGAGAATGTAATTGTTAATATAGATGGTGAACCTTTGTTCAGAATAGAGGAGTCGTTAGGGTTTAAAGATAAGTCGGTAAATTATGGTTTATTGGCCTGCTATTTGGTTCTGTTTGTAATGTTGTTTCTTCTGTATGATACAACAATGCAAAGGGCAAATAGCGTTGTGAAACAGTTGATTATCTTTTCGGGCCTTGTGTTATTCCTTGCACTTTTCTTTACATTGGCACTGCACTATAAAATTCCGGACACGATATTCCGTTTGGCACTGTTTGATAGGAAGACAACGGTTAAGAATTTTGTTTCAATTGGTGAGCTGCTTGTCTATGTCTACTCGGTGTTTCAGATAATGGCTATTACAATTTACAGAATAAAGTCCAATAGAAAATTGTTGATTCCTTTCCGATATTATATAACAACAGCGTGGATAATCTTTGTGTTTCTCTATGCATCACTCTATTCCTACATAATAAAAGAGATTATTGCGAATAATAATGTCTGCATGAATATTGCAGCGGTTTTTGATATTGGAATCGCTTCATGGATTACCTATCTGATAGTGGTCTTGGGTGCTGTGGCATTGGTAGTTGCATCGGATCGAGTCATTACGGTGTATCGCGATTTTATCTCGTTCAAAGGGGCGGTTTGGTCAACAATTGTGCCTTCGCTTGTAATATTGGGAATCTGTTTGCTTCCATGGAGTTTGTTAAGTTACAAAGAGTGGTTGTTATATATGGGCATTCTGCTCATGATGGTGGTAAACAGGTACAGAGTGAAGCTTGATCAGCAACGCGTGGTATATCTTGTAATTCTTCTTGTATTGAGTGGGTATATGTGGATAATGTTGCGCCATTGCGAGCAGAAGAAGGAGTTGACCGATAGAATTGAGATTGTTGAGGGTTTGGTCAGGGGCAGGCAGTTTGGAGATACGCGTTTTGTTGATGAAGGATATTCGCGTTTATTGTTGAATGTTAAGGATGTGCACAAAAACAACGTTTTCTATTCATATGCAATTTATGGAAAGAATGGTGTGTTGCAGGCAAGTAGAGGAGAGTACGTCTTCCATAGAAGAATGAGCGATTGGGTTCCAGTGTCACGTCAAAGTTTCTTAATAGAATACGACGGATACGAACACATGTTATATAGTACCGAGTTTGGCGATACAATAGTAGTAAGTTTGCCCCTCTCGTATTTTAATTCATATTACTATCTGAATTTCTTGTATATCTTCTTGTTAGTCGTCATGTTCAGCTCATTTAGCTTGATTTACCACTTGAATATATTTGAGCCATTTGCCGGCAGGTCAATAAAGGTCAGGGTGAAGCAGACTGTTAATGTGTTAATATTCGTGCTATTCTTTGTTTTAACAATGGTTACATTGGTGGTGAATTATATAAACTTCAGAAATCGTGATCGCGATGGTGCCTTGAAGTTAGTACAATTGGTTTCGCAAAGATTGGAGGAGAGCGAATACAACTCATTGGAAGAGGTGATTGATAAGATTGATAATGTTGCCAATATTCTTAGAAATGATATAAACCTCTATTCTGCTGAGTCGGGGAGGTTGGTTGCAACATCGCATAATGAGGTTTTTGAGCGAGGTTTCATAGGTGATATGGTGAATCCGATAGCCTATTCAGCAGTAGTGAAGAAAGGAGGTAATAGGGTTATAGTTGATGAGTCTGTTGGTTCCATGAAATTTAAGGCGGTCTATGCGCCAATAGAATTAAGTGGAAAAGAGTATATTATCAATGTGCCGTATTTTGTGGAGAATTACAGTTATGGCAGAGAGTTGGCAACAGTGGCTATATTGGCTGTTAATATAGCTATCTTATTGATAATGCTCTCGTTTACAATCTCGGCTTGGATTGCCGATTGGATGTTGCATCCGTTGATTTTGGTAACCGAGAATTTGAAGCGCATGCTTCTTACAGGTAAGAATGGGAAGCTTAAGTACAATCGAGAGGACGAGATTGGTATTATGGTCAAGCAGTATAATGCTGCAATTGATACCCTTGAAGAGAATGTCAAACTGTTGGCAAAATCGGAGCGTGAAGGGGCGTGGCGCGAAATGGCAAGACAGATTGCGCACGAGATAAAAAATCCGCTTACCCCCATGAAACTCAATATACAGTTGCTGCAACGTTCACTTGGAGTAGAGGGGTATGAGAAGTTTAAAGAGAGATTCATAAGGCTATCGGCGGTGATAATAGAGCAGATTGATTCAATGGCTTCAACTGCAACTGCATTCTCGGATTTTGCTAAGATTCCTAAGGTAAATAACGATTGGTTTGATGTGGTTCAAATGCTAAGAAATCAAACCTCACTTTTTCTGGAGTCTGAAGTTGTTTTTGAGCACGATTTGCCCGAGTCGCTTATGCTATATTCTGATAAGGTTCTTTTGGGGCGTGTGATGGTAAATTTAATCAAAAATAGTTGTCAAAGTATTCCCGAGGGGGAGTTCGGTAGGATTGTCGTGGCGTTGAAGGAGATAGAGGATAATTATATCCAAATCTCAATTGCAGATAATGGGGTGGGTATCGAGTCCTCGCTCATAAATAAAATATTCGAACCTAATTTTACAACTAAAGCAAATGGAATGGGATTAGGGCTTGCTATAAGTAAACGAATAGTAGAGAGTCTGGGTGGCTCGATAACTTTTTTGCCTAACGGAGAGCGAGGAACAAAATTTATTGTAACTTTGAAAAAAAATAAATGAGTAAGATATGAAAAGACATGTTCCCAATATTATAACCTGCTTGAATGTAACGTGTGGTGCAATTGCAATTGCTGTCGCAACAATGTATGATAATCTTTTTGTGGCATCGATGTTAATTCTATTGGGAATGGTTTTCGACTTTTTCGATGGTTTGACGGCCAGAGCTCTTGGGGTGAAATCGGAGTTGGGGAAGGAGTTGGATTCCTTAGCCGATGTCTGTTCATTTGGTGTTGCTCCTGCTATATTGGCATATAAATTAATACTACAGGTTTCTGTGCCGGGTATGGAGTGGTTGGCATTGAGTGCTGTTATTATTCCCGCACTTTCTGCCTATAGATTGGCTAAGTTTAATCTTGATACGCGTCAGTCGATAAGTTTCATAGGGATGCCAACACCTGCAAATGCTCTTTTCTGGGTAGGTTTGGTTTTGGGTCAGGTTTGGGCACCCGAGATTTATAATGCAGTTTTTGCCAATCCTATAGTTTTGGCAATCTTTGCTATAGGTTTTGCAATAGCTCTTGTCTCTGAGTTGCCGATGTTCTCGTTAAAACTGCAGGGATTTGGTTGGCGAGGTAATGAGTTGCTGTATCTATTTTTTGTTATTGCGTTGGTATTGATACCAATATTAAAAGGCGGCACAACAATGTTTATTGTACCGCTATACTTTATTATTTGTCTTTTCGGTAAGATTATAGTTCGGAGATAAAATCCAGATAGTCACATTCGGGTGAAATTACATTGCTGCATTGGTTCACCTGTGGTGTGGTTGGGAAGAATGGAAATGTAGGCTCGAACGATGCTTTGTCTGCCTGATTCTGTTTGAAAATCTCCACTCTGTCTGCTCCGAATGTAATTGCTCCCGCAATAATGGCAATGGCTGCAGCTGCAGCAACCCCACGCAAAATGTAGTTTTTAAGTTTTGATTCGCTCTTGGTAGGCGCCGTTTCAACTGCCTTGATATGCATTGAAGGCATTGGTAATTTAATAGCCGGAAGATAGGCTGTTGCTGCCATGAAGTTACGCTCCTCGGATTTAAACTTTAGAGCATTTTGCTCTCTCTTGAATAGTCCAATTCCGGGAATGTTCAACTCCTCTTGTCGTTCAAGGCATACCTTGATGTCGCTAATATATCTCTCTACTTGTTTCTCTGCATCGTTCAATGGAACTCGCTCTGCCTTAGCAATGAACTTTGCGAACAGAGCATCATTGTGGTTTAGCGATTCGTTAAAAGTAACCTTCTTGGATTGTGGGACAAGAACCCCTTGAAGCTCATCGATATATGCAGATTCGTTGTGACATACAAAACCACCAAACTGTGGAAGTATGACACAGTCATTCAATATCAATGCTTGATTTAAGTATCTTGACAATCTATCCATAACGTTTGTTTTTATCGCCACGAGACAAAGTTAGTTATTTTTTTTAGAATCATAATTCAAATATAGTTCTTTATTTTTAATTTTGTCTTTAGAACAATCAAATTCTAAATAGACTATGAAGATATTTGTTACGGGGGGAACCGGCTATATTGGTTCACATACGGTTGTGGAGTTGCAACAGGCAGGGTTCGATGTTATCATTGCTGATAATTTGAGTAATTCCAAAATAGAGGTTTTGGATGGCATAGAGAAGATTACCGGAGTACGCCCGGAGTTTGAAAAATTGGATATTGCCGACGCAGTGTCTCTTCGTGATTTCTTTATGCGTCATGCAGATATTGGTGCAATTATTCACTTCGCAGCTTTAAAAGCTGTGGGAGAGTCTGTACAGATTCCTTTAGAGTATTACAAAAACAATTTGAATACAATCATCAATTTGCTTGATTGTATGAAGGAGTTTAAGGTATCGAATTTGGTCTTCTCGTCATCGTGTACTGTATATGGTCAGGCCGACGAATTGCCTGTGTCGGAAAACACTCCTCGTAAAGAGGCAGAGTCGCCATATGGAAATACTAAATCAATAAGCGAGGACATTATGCGCGATGTAGCAAAAGTTACTCCTGAATTGAATTTGCTGGCATTGCGTTACTTTAATCCAATAGGAGCTCACCCATCTGCAAATATTGGAGAGTTGCCCAATGGAGTTCCCAATAACCTTATCCCATATTTGACACAGACAGTTGCAGGAATTCGTGAGCAGTTGAGTGTCTTTGGAAATGACTATGATACCCCCGATGGAACACCTATTCGTGATTATATAGATGTAGTGGATTTGGCAAAGGCTCATGTTGTAGCAATTAAGCGATTGTTGGAGCATAAGAATAAGACGAATTATGAATTCTTTAATATAGGAACCGGGTCAGGAGTTACTGTGTTACAATTAATAAATGCTTTTGAAAAGGCTACAGGTGAAAAAGTAAATTACAAGATTGTAGGTCGTAGAGCCGGTGATATTGAGAAGGTGTGGGCAGATACAACTATGGCAAATAACGAACTTGGCTGGAAGGCTCAGGTGCCACTTGAAGAGACGTTGGCAAATACCTGGCGTTGGCAGAAAAGATTGGATGAGCAATAACAAAAAAGAGGAGTTCAACTCCTCTTTTTTTATGATTATTCTTCTACGTTTAGAATAGAGTCGAAGAATGTGTCGTAGTCGGCAATATACTCCTCTCTGTTTGAGTATGAGATTACCGGTTTTCCACAATTCTGTGCATACTCTTTAATCTGCTCTGTGACATTCGGACTGTGAATAATGATACCATCTGCATAATCCATGGCCATTTTGTTGATGTTGTAGTGTGTTGGCTCTTGTACTGTTGCAACATCGTCGGCTTTAATATTCTCTGATAGCATTTTTTCGGCAAATTTGTTGTCCAATGCTCCGTCGAATTGATCATCGTAGCATGAATATACAACCTTTGCTTTGCAGAATGCGGGGTCGTTTGCATACTCCTTTTTGAGGTATAAAGGAATTAGTGATGAGAACCAGCCCTGGCAGTAAATCAAATCGGGATTCCACTGTAATTTCTTAACGGTCTCGAATACACCTCGTGTGAAGAAAATGGCTCTTTCATCGTTATCCTCGAAGAATGTGCCATCCTCTGCATTGTTAAGAATGCCCTTGCGCTGGAAATACTCCTCGTTATCGATAAAATAGACCTGCATACGAGCAGCCTGAATAGAGGCAACCTTAATTAAAAGCGGATGGTCGATTCCATCAATGATAAGATTTGCGCCGGAGAGTCTGATTACTTCGTGTAATTGATTACGGCGCTCGTTGATTCCTCCGAATTTGGGCATAAAGGTACGGATGTCTTTCCCTCTTTCTAGTATCCCTTGAGGAAGCAATCTTCCAACGTGTGACATTTCTGTCTCGGGAAGATAAGGCATTATCTCTTGTGATATGAATAAAATCTTTTTAGGCTCCATGTTTGTTCGTGCAAAAATCCGGACAAAGGTACAAAAATTGTTTGAAATCACCAAATTTATAATAACTTTGGCATAAATTTCGTAGAGTATGGCTAAACATAATATATTGGGGAGACAGGGCGAGGAGATTGCTGTAAAATGGGCGCAAAGCAATGGATATAAGATTCTTGAGCGTAATTGGCGTAGTGGAAGAAATGAACTTGATATTGTAACAATTAGAGATAATGTGGTTGTGGTGTTTGAGGTGAAGACAAGAAGCTCGCAAGTTTACGATATTACTCAGTTATTACCCCTAAAAAAACGACGTTCAATAATTAGAGCCGGGGCAAATTGGATTGCGTTGCATGGCTTGAACAGCGAGTTGCGTTTTGATTTATTGGTGGTTGATATTGCAGGCGGTAAGGTGGAGCACTATCCCGAGGCAATTATGGTCTATGATGTATAAGATAGCGTAAAAAATGTTATCTTTGCTTTGTATAACTTTTTCAGATATGAATAGGAGAGAGACAATATCGGTAAATGTTGGAAATAAAATCATAGGAGGTAATGCTCCCATACTTGTGCAATCAATGCTTAATACATTGACAATGGATACTGATGCTTGTATCGAGCAGGCAATCAGAATAGTTAATGCCGGAGGAGAGTTGGTGAGAATAACTGCGCAGGGGGTAAAAGAGGCTGAAAATTTAAAAAACATCAAACAAGGTTTGCTTGAAAGAGGCTGCAATGCGCCCATATCGGCTGATATTCACTTCGTGGCTGAAGCAGCTTCAGTTGCAGCCCGATATGTTGACAAGGTAAGAATCAATCCGGGAAATTTTGTAGATAAGAGAGCTGTTTTTGATAAGGTTCTATACTCCGACGAGGAGTATGCCGTGGAGTTGGAGCGTTTAAGAGAGAAGTTTACTGAGTTCCTAAATGTCTGTGCAGAACATGGAACTGCCGTAAGAATTGGTACAAATCATGGCTCTCTTTCTGATAGAATAATGAGCCGTTATGGAAATACTCCCGATGGAATGGTCGAGGCAACCATGGAGTTTTTGCGTGTCTGCAAGGAGGTGAATTTTAACAATGTTGTGATATCATTGAAATCCAGTATGTGCGGAGTGATGGTAATTGCTGTTCGTAAATTGGTGAAGGCAATGCAGAACGAGGGAATGAACTATCCGTTGCACTTAGGTGTTACCGAGGCCGGAGAGGGCGAGGATGGCAGAATTAAATCGGCTTTGGGAATAGGGACCTTGCTAAATGAGGGAATCGGTGATACAATCAGAGTTTCATTGACAGAAGAGCCGGAAGCAGAAATTCCTGTAGCACGCAGATTGGTTGAGTTGTGTGAAGATTGCGACTACAACTTTTCGTGTATATTGCAGGATGGAGAGTTGAATGCAGAGAGCGATATTGACAATATTGATGATGCCAAACTATATCTTCCTGCCAAGTTGGGAGCAATGTTGTTCGGTGGTCAGGTAAAGGAATTGAAGCTAACTCTTCCGAAATTGGGCGAGGAATTTGCCGAACAACTTTCAAAAAATATAATGCAGGCAGCAGGTTTGAAACGCTTCAAAACCGAGTTTGTAAGTTGTCCGGGTTGTGGCAGAACTTTGTATAATTTGCAGAAAGCTGTGGCCGATGTGAAGCGTGAATTCAGTGTGCCCTCGCTCAGTAAATTGAAAATTGCCGTTATGGGATGCGTAGTAAATGGTCCCGGAGAGATGGGCGATGCCGATTATGGTTACGTAGGAGCAGGGAATGGCAAGGTAAACCTTTATATTGGTAAGCAATTGGTTGAGAAAGCGGTTCCGGAAGAGCAGGCCATTGAAAAATTAAAAATTGTAATGAGAAACAATGGAGAGGAGATTTAATAATGGATACAACAGTTGATAATAGAAAAACGCCTCATACATTGGGAAGCGAGAAGTTGCCAAAATTGCTTATGCAATATGCAACTCCGGCGATTATTGCAATGACAGCAACCTCGCTTTACAATATGGTTGATAGTATCTTTATCGGTCAGGGATGTGGAAAGGAGGCAATTGCCGGTTTGGCAGTAACATTCCCTTTTGCCAACCTGTCTGCGGCTTTTGGAGCAATGGTTGGTGTGGGAGCCTCAATTATGATTGCAATGAAGTTGGGGCAGAAGGATATGAAGAGCGCTGAGCTGCTATTGGGCAATGTGGTGATGCTTAATACATGGATAGGAGGAGCGTTTTCGATTATTTGTCTTCTGTTTTTAGAGCCAATTTTAAGACTTTTTGGTGCCAGTGGTGCAACCCTCCCATACGCAAAAGAGTATATGCAGGTATTGCTGTATGGAAATATCATAACCCATATCTATTTGGGATTGAATGATGTGATGCGATCCTCGGGTTACCCTAAAAAGGCAATGGCATTTACCATTACTGCAGTATGTATAAATGCAATATTTAACTATATCTTTATCTTTTTGCTTGATATGGGGATTGCAGGCGCAGCATGGGGAACGGTATGTGCGCAAGTAACAGCGCTTATTTTGCTAATTAACCACTATAGGAATCCAAAGAGTTTCTTGCGTTTCCAGAAGGGAATTATGAAGGTTCGTTGGGACTTTATCAAAAGTATATTGGGAATAGGAATGTCGCCATTCTTGATTAATGTATGCGCCTGTCTGGTGGTATCGGTTATCAATAATAGTTTGTTGAAATATGGAGGAGATATTGCTGTGGGAGCAAACGGTATTGTCAATAGAATAGTCTTTATTTTTTTGATGATAGTTATGGGCTTTAATCAGGGGATGCAGCCGATAGTTGCGTACAACTACGGAGCAAAGCAGTTTGAACGTGTGCGTAAAACTCTGCTTCTGACCATTGGGTGTGCTGTGACGGTAACAACATTGGGCTTCCTGTTGTGCCAGTTAGCACCATATCCGTTAGTAAAAATGTTTACAACCGATTCTACTCTTGCCGACGCAGCCGTACATGGAATGCGTTTAATGGTTTTGGCTCTGCCTGTAGTTGGAGCTCAGGTTGTATCGGTTGGATTCTTCCAATCTGTGGGAATTGTAAAGAAATCAATATTCTTGTCACTGAGCAGACAACTTATTTTCCTTGTGCCATCATTACTTCTTTTGCCAGCATTCTGGGGTTTGGATGGTGTTTGGTTAAGTATGCCTCTTGCAGATGGATTGGCAACGGTTGTGACATTAATATTATTGATATATCAACTTAAAAAATTCAAAAACGCATAGTTATGGGTAAGCGAATAATTGTGACATTAGGACGTCAGTTCGGGAGTGGCGGACGAACTATAGGTAAGCGATTGGCTGAAGAGTTAGGTATAGAGTTTTACGATAAAGAGTTGATAAAGATTGCTGCCAAAGAGAGTGGAATTGCCGATTCTTTCTTTGAGAAGGCTGATGAGAAGGGGGGAACTAAAGCGCTGTTTAGTGCTTTTTCGCTGGGAGGAGTTGCTCTTGGGGGAACAATGTTTTTTCAAAGTAATGACTACCTTTCAGGTGAGTCGCTATTCAAAATACAGAGCGATGTGATAAGAAAGATAGCTGCAGAGAGAAGTTGCGTTATTGTTGGACGATGTGCGGACTATATTCTGCGTGGGGATCCGGATTGTATAAAGATCTTTGTTTGTGGAGAGGAGCGTGACAGGATTCGTAGAATAATGAAGTATTCTGGCATAACAAAGGTAGGAGAGGCTCGTGAACAGATGAGAAAGGCCGATAAAACAAGAGCTGACTACTATAATTATTATACCGATAAGGTGTGGGGTTCTTCGGATTCCTACGACCTGTGTATAAACTCTTCAAGATTTGGAGAGGAGGAGTGCTATCAAATCATTAAGCAAGCTTGTTTGGCTAAGATGAAAGCAAAATAATAAAACGAATAAAAATGAAGAAGTTACTATTAATTGTCTCAATGTTAACGGTTGGTACATTGAGTATGTATGCTGCAGAGGTGCCTGGCGCAGATACTTGCTGGACCAAGAGCGGTAATTTTGGTTTGAACTTAACTCAGGTTAGTTTCAGTAACTGGTCTGCAGGAGGTGATAATGCTTTCGGTTTTACAGTAAGTTTTAACTACTCTGCCGATATGAAAAAAGGTAAGAGTTTATGGCAAAACCGTTTGGAAACCATGTATGGTTTAAACAAAACCAAATCCGATGGAACCAAGAAGACAAATGACCGTCTATATTTTTCAAGTAACTATGGTTACAGCATTGGAAAGGCATGGTATGTAAGTGTCATGGCCGAGTTATCAACCCAGTTTGCAGCAGGATATAACTATGGAAACGACCCGAAAACGAAGATTTCAGAGTTTATGGCTCCCGGAAACTTAACTGCCGGTCTTGGAGTAAAGTGGAATCCAAAGCCATACTTTACTGCGACATTATCTGCTGCATCGTGGCGTGGAGTGATTGTACGTGATTCGTCATTGCGCGCGAATTATGGATGGGATACTTCGGATCAAAAGGAGATGGATAAGATGCTTCGTAACGAGTTTGGAGGTGATTTGACAATGGTATTTCAAAAGGATATTATTAAGAATGTGAATCTTTATTCACGTTTGCAACTCTTCTCTAACTATCTTCAGAGTCCTGCAAATGTAGATGTAAAATGGGATCTCCAGTTGGTTCTTACCGTTAATAAATGGTTGACAACTAATATCTCGACAAATATGATTTATGATAATGACACAAAAACCGTAAGTGTTAGTGAGGCGGGAGAGTCGGTTTTAAAGGGAGCTAAGGTACAATTCAAGGAGGCTTTAAGTGTTGGATTTACATTTAACTTTTAAGATATAGAAATCCAGATAAAAAAGTGAGGGGCCGCCGCCCCTCACTTTTTACATATTGTCAACAACTTGTTGATATAGTTGGATACGTTCTCCTAACCAATTTCTAAGTTGATTGATAGAGGTGCTGTATGATTTACTGATTGGCCAACGATCTGCATCGCGCTCCATAGCGGCTTTTGCCTGCATATAGTTGTTCTGCATTTGTTGCATTGCGTATGTGTACATTCCGTTTGAAACACTATTCCAATACTCTTTGAAATCTGCTTTGTACTCTTCATTTGCAAACATTCTGTCAAAGAAATCGGTATTACCGCTCATATAAGCTCCTGGATTATCTCCGCATATCCATCCTTGGCTACCAAAATATCCATGATTCTCTCCCCAGTCGTATGCATAACCGCCATCAAAATCCCAAACGGGACCCATTGCCCACATACCGTTTGCATGGCGATGGATATACATACTTCTTGGCGCTGGAAGCTCAACGTTGCGTGTCATTTCTTGAATAATAAAGAAACTCATATACGATTGAACATCCATCACCTCTTTGAATGTGTCATAATCGTAGGCTACTATAACACGCTCCAAATCGCCGAATTGTGAGCGAATTTCTTCAAGCTGTGTTGTGGTAGGATCTTCAGGGTGTTTCACACATACCGGAATGTTGCTACCAGAATAATTCACGTATATCTCCTCTGAGAAGAAGTTGTCTGTTGCATTAGGGCTTAGATTTGGACCATCATCGCAGTCCATACTTAGTAATAGTCCGCCATCCGCTTCAACAGCTACTCTTTCTTCTCCTTGCTGAATTTGTTCTGTAAGCTGATACAATCCGATATAATCATCGTTCAAGTACACCTCAACAAAGCGATAGTTGTTTGTGTAAGGCATCTCCATGTAACGTGCCATATCAAAGGCCACTGCATTCATCATGTGGCTTGGGTCACGATAGTTTGCTAACAGAACATAACTCTTACCTTTATTCAGGCCTAATAGTTCTGCTTTCTTGTCGAGTTTGATTCTGTACGGTTTTTTGGGGTACCAATTCCATGTTGAGTTACCACGTCCACGTATAGAGTCGGCCTCGGTAATTGTTACATAGTCCTCGTACATATTCTTTCCGTCAATTCTGACGCGGCATCCTATATAATACTCCTTTGTTGTAATCTCTTCTTCGTTATCGGTGTTGATATATACAACAGGAACCGCATGTTCGCGCTTGACAATGAATTTAACTTTTTTGTCATCAAACTTAACCATCATCTCATCGTGGAAATCAATGGCGGTTTTATTGTTGTATACTCTTTCTCCGTTAATGGAAACTTTTCCATTGTAATTGTAGGTAGGGATAATATTGCTTAAATCTACCTCTGGAACAACAGTTGCCATGTATGAATTGTCTTTTTGTTTTGTAAACACAATATCTTGAAAAAGGCCGCTGTTATTTATTGTTGTGAACTTAAACTCAGTTAATCCCTCTACTGGTTGGCTTGCCCCATCCCAACCTATTGATTTGTTGAAGCTATATGCGAATCCTCGCTGAAAATCCTTACCGAATGTTTCAATAACCTTTGTCTCTTGAGATGTTTTGAATGTTACTTTAATGGTCTCCTTTTCAAGATTTACAGGTATAATAGCCATTCTTAATGTTGCAATCTGCCCTGCTTCAAGGGTTGCCCATGATCCATTTGTATTAATTGTCATTGTAGAGCAATGCTCTGTTGGGACTATGGTGGCAAATTTTTCTCCTTCTGCAGAGTAGGTTGCGTCTAAAATTCCAGAGATGGGGAAAATGTTGTTTTCTGCGCTTAATTCGACGCCCATAATTTCCATATTCTCCTCTGAATCATTGGCAATTGTGAAATCAATAAACGATACTGCGTGATGGAATCTGATGGTTGTAGTCTCTTGGTTGTTCCATAAGACAGGTTCCGCTACCATAATATCATAATTGCCAAGTCCGCTTGCCTCTGCATCTGTTTGTGTGTAGGAGTTTGGTAATTCGACAATAATATTGTGTGCATCCTGCGATATTGTAGAGTAAGGATATGTTGCATAAATGGTATTACCTTGTTCCCATACTGTGTCTGTGTCGCATGTCGCTGTCGCACCTTCATCGGTAGTCGTAACCGAGAAGGAGAGAGGAGAACTTGTTGAACCATAGAAAATGGCCAATTTGTCTCTTTCTGACCATGATACGGATGTGCCGTTTATTATTGTTCTTGACTCTTGTGGGTCATATATCTCCAAATTAAATGTCGGAGTGTTTGGAGTTTGGGGGGCAAATGTCTCTTCATTGTCGTCTTGACATGATACAACTCCCAAAGCGATTCCTGCCATTATGTATGGGATGAATCTCATTTTTGTTTGTGCACTCATTTATACTCTATTTGTTGTGTGATACTACATCTATGAGTGACAAAGGTATACAAAAATATGTAGATTTACCAATAGTTGTGTTAAATATGTAAAAAGAGGGGCAATCTTGCGATTGCCCCATACTCATATAAGTGTGTTGATGGGATTAAGCTCTACCATTCCAGTTCCACCACTTCTTGCTGATAGCAGCCTTGCCGGAAATTCCGAATGTAGGTTTAACACGGAAATCGTATTTAGCCTTACGGATCTTATCGCCGGTGTAAATATAATCGGTATTAACTGCCAAAACAAACACAACACCGTGTGCAGGTTTCTTACCGGTAATGTCGATAACTGCCTGCTCTCCATGGTTGAATGCCTCTGAGTAGTATGGAGTTCCATCCTCGCCATTCCAACATATCATGAAGCGGGTGTCTCCATCCTCACGATACAAGTTAGAACCTGCAGGGCTTCTTGTTCCCTCGTACAATGGCTCACCATCGTAAACCTCCTCGAACTTGAATGCAATAGTATCGCCTGATACTGTGAATGGAATGATGTTGGCACCTGTCCATCCCGGCAATGTGTACTCATCAGGATTGTACCAACCCTCCTCGTCAATAGTGGTCGCTACGTATGGATATGCAGTCCAGTTCTTCTGTGTTCCTGCATACTCGGTTCTCTCAGGACCAATGCTTGTTCCCCAGTTTGCATTATACATATTTCTAACAGCACCTGTCCACTCAGCCATATCTGTCAAGCACAAACGTGCACGATACTCCAAACACATACGTCTCATCTGCTCATCGCCAATGAAATCCTCGATACGGTCAAGAATATATCCGCTGAATGCCTCCTGCCAAATCTTGGCAACAGAGTATTTACTCATTGCAACACTCATGAATGTTGGGAATACGCTTGAATATTGAGTTCCTCCAAGTAGTGAACGAGTACAAAGACCGTCGTCGTTTCCTTGTGCCGCAGGACCTCCGAATGAGTTGTCGGTTGTCAACCAACCTGAATAGTTCTCGATAGGCATAAATGGAGCCATGATAGAACCCATACACAACCATCCGAACTCACCATCGGTTTGTAGATCCTCGTAGTTGAAATCGCCATTCTCAATACCCATCTCAATGTTTAGCTGAGCCTGCAACCATGTGTTAGCACCCTCGTGGAACCATGCTGCTTGTTTACATCCGGGAAGAGTTGCGAATACTGCGTGGATACCCTCGTGGATAGATGCTCCTGTCTGGTAGCTGTCTGCATATTTTGGATTGAATGACTGAACAGGAACGTATGACAATAATACGCATGGATAACCATTGAAAGAAGATTGCCATCCTCCGGTTGCTGTAGTATCAGCTCCCTGATTGCGCAAGCCTGATTGGTGTAGAATAATGTGGTTTCTGTAACCATCCTTCTCAGTTGCGATTGGTGGCCATCCCATCTTCTCGCGCAAGAAGTCAAACTGATAGTTGAAATCTGCCAACATTGGATCAATAGCCTCGCGAGTCACGGTGCTTCTTCTTGTAGGTCCTCCTACGAATACCCAACGACGATCCTCAACAATCAAGCAGTTGTCCCAGGCTGATGTTGTAGTTACATAACTGCTCTTAGTGAAGATATTTGTAGGCTCAGGCCACTCAACACCTGCGTTCTCCTCTGCAAAGTTGTAGTAAGGAGCGTTATCGTACTCAGGCCACTCGCTGAATGTTCCTGCCATCTGAATGTTTGGATTCTCTGCCTGATTTACAACGCATACAGCGGTATCCCAATTCTGAGTCTCATCGCTATTCTTGAAAATTACCCAAATAGAACCAACGCGAGCAAGGCTCTCATTCTCGGTAGCCGAAAAGACAATATTGTGCTCGGTGATTGCACGGCCGTTATCTTTAATAGAGATCCAATCATCTTGTGGGCGAATCATGTATTGAACACCTGTACTTGCAATAACAGTGAAATCCTGCGCCTCGCATGTTAGGTTTACGGTGTCGCTCTTCAATACGTTTACATTCTCATTGCCATCTTGATTAATGGTGAATGCAATCTCTTTATCTGTCTCTCCGGATACCGAGATTGTCAATGTGCAAATTCGTGGATTCTTTGTGTCGTTGCTTGATAGTTTAACACATACAGTGCCATCCTCTTCAATTGTAATTGTATGGCAATCTGCAGCCTCGTCGCCTGTAACATTGAATGTTGCTCCGGTTAGACTAACAAAGTGCAACTCCTGCTCACCGCTTGTTACGTCAATAGAATAACTCTCCATAGACATTGTGTCAACATTAACTGTTGGTGTGTCAAAAACTGGAGTTTGTGTGGGGTCGGTATTCTCACCTCCCTGAGATGGCCCCGGCTGTTGAGATGGTTGTGGCTCCTCGGTCTCGTTGTCCTCGTCACATGAGAAGCATACTCCCAAACCCATTGAGCATACTAATGCCCATAATAAGAATTTGTTGTTCATTTTGGTTTATTTTAATGTTTGTTGAATATACACTACTTCGCACAATCGTGACAAAATTAGTAAAAATAATGAAAGACTGAATAATTTGTAAAGAATTTAACATTAATTATTGTGGAATGTTAAATCTTGATCAAGTATGTGTAGTAGTTCCTCAAAGCTATTATAGACACTTACTTTGTCATTAAACTTTAACTTTATCTGTTGTGGGTTAATAATGCAGAGTAATGGTAATGCTATGGAGTTTTCATCTTCGGAGTTGAGAATTAGACATGAATATCCGTGTCTGTTCATAGCGTTAACTGTCCAGTGTTTTAGTGTGTTGTTGTTAGCATATAAGGCTATCTGTTTACCACTTTTCACTGTGGGGTAATATACTCCGTGGTCGTAGTCAAATTTAATATCGCTGTTAGGGAATAGATTCTCCATTCTGTGTTGAAGAATTATATCCTCGGTTGTTCCACAGATTATGCCTTGTCCTTTGGTCAGTAACCAAAGTTTATCTGCCAACACCAAAGCCTGGTCAATGTCGTGTGTTGAAAGGAGTATGGCTCGGTTCTGCTCCGATGCAATTTTGTGGAGCAATTGCATTATCTCAATTCTGCTGACAACATCAAGAAATGCTGTTGGTTCATCCAAAATAATGAGTGGGGACTCTTGTACCAATGCTTTGGCAATCATTGCCTTCTGGCGCTCACCATCAGAGAGCTCTGCCACGTAACTCTCTGCTTTGTGCTCAATGCCAACGCTTTTGATAGCCTGTTTGATTATTTCGTGATCGTTTTTTCTTAAGCGGCCAAAGAATCCTGTGTGTGGTTGTCTGCCGAGTGAAATCAGTTCATATACTGTCAAGCCTCCTGCAAAAATCTTGTCGGTCAATACCACACCTATGGTTTTTGAGCGTTCACGTTCGCTATACTCTTTTAGCGGTTTACCGTTAAGAATCAATTGTCCTTGCAGTTGCGGTTGTGCTCCCGATAAGGTTCTGAGCATGGTGGATTTTCCTGCTCCGTTTGCTCCAAGCAGACAGGTCAGCTCGCCAAGGTGCAAATTGAAATTCAGGCCTTGGTGAACAATCTTCTCTTTGTTACTGTCGTTATATCCTATGGTTAGGTTGACTGCGTTGATTATCTGCTTCTTCCCCATTAGTTGAAGTATTGAATTTTACGTTGGTTTACAATTACATATATAATTACAGGGGCGCCAAATATTGGGGTTATTGCATTAAGTGGTAATATTCCCGCACTACCCGGAATTGTACACAGTAGATTGCAAAGCAGGGCTACAACCGAGCCACAAATCAGGGTGATTGGCAGAAGTTGGTTGTGGTTCGAGGTGCCTAAAAGCAGACGGGCAATGTGCGGCACTGCCAATCCGATAAATGCAACCGGTCCGCAAAAGGCGGTTGTGGTGGCTGTCAGAATGCCGGTAGCAAGGAGCAGAAGGTTTCTTGTCCTTTTTATGTTTACTCCAAGGTTTTCGGCATATCGGTTTCCCAAAAGCATGGCATTGAGTGGTTTGATAAGCATTATGGCAATAAAAATTCCTATGATTATCAATAGTGAAAAGAGTGGAAGTTGCTCCATTGAAACACCGCCAAAGTTTCCAAGCCCCCAAATTGTATATGAGTGAACCCCCTCGGCAGTTGCGAAGAAGTTTAGTAATGATATTACGGACGAGGTTATATATCCTATCATAATTCCGGCAATCAGTAGCATAATGTTGCTCTTAATCATGGTTGATAGAAAGAGAATAATTGCCATTATGAGTGTGGCACCCAAAGTTGCTCCTATTATTATCGAGAAGAATCCCGAGATAGTCATGCTTTGCGTTGTGATAACACCACCTCCAAGCAGAATTACAATGGCAACTCCCAGGCTTGCTCCCGAGTCGATTCCCAATATTGATGGTCCTGCAAGCGGGTTGTTGAACGAGGTCTGAAGCAGCAAACCGGCGCATGCCAATGCAGCTCCGCACAGTAGGGCGGTAATAGCTTGCGGAAGGCGGGAGTCGAGGATGATAAACCGCCAGCTTTCGCGTGCTGCCTCGCCCCCAATCAAAATATTGAGGGTCTCTTTAATGGGAATATCAATCGAGCCGAAGAGTAGATTTGCAATAAAAAGTATCACTGCAACCACTCCAAGCAGTATGCCATATAGTTTGCCTTTGCTCTTCATTACTCTGCAAGTTTAACGTAATATTTCTGTTTATATTGGGGTTCTATTTCCGGGTACAATAGCATTATAAGGTCCTTCAGTACCATGTCGGGATGGAACGGGAAATCTTCGTAATAGGTGGAGTAACTTGTATTGCAACCATATATGTTTTTTTGCTTGAAGGGGTTAAACTCCTTGTATGGAGGGAATTCTTCGGCCAAATCTGAGTAGCGTTTATCGCTTTGTTGGTAGTAGCGAATGAGCCAAATGTCCGACTCCTTGCCCTTTTCGAATACCTTTTCAAAGGCCATTGGAATAGAGCCGCTTCCTGCAGTATGTTTAAAGATATAGTCAGCACCGGCATCGGTTAGCAGTCGTGTAATTGAACTTCCTCCGGCAGGGACATACCATGCTGATCCGGTCTTCAAACCATACATGACCTTGGGGCGTTGCGCATTTTCCGGAACCAACTTTTTAAGGGATTTATAACTCTTTTCGACAGCTTTGAAAATTGAATCGGCCTGCATCTCGCATCCAAACAGGATGCCGTACCAATAGATCCATTCAGCTCCCCCAAGCGCGCTGATTTCCATGTAATCTGCACACTCTATTATGGGAATTCCCAATTTATCCATTCTGCCATGACCGCCTCCATTTTCAAAAGGCGATAGCAATATTGCATCGGGAGAAAGTTCGATGATTTTTTCTATATCGGGGTTCATGCCTTTACCGGCATCGATAATCTTGCCCTCGTTTTGGCGTTTGTGGATTTCGGGAATGTTCATATACTCAATCTCGCACACACCGCCAATGGTATTGATTGCACCAAGCTCCACTACAAGTTTGCAGTGAATAGAGGTAAAAACCATGCAATTTTTAAGCGGAGTGCGTACAATGGTTCCGCTTGGCAGATTTGCAGGAAGCTCTTCACTGCTTGGTACCATGATATATTTCTGGAGCAGTTTGGTTGTGTCCCATGGGTTGCGCAACTCTGCAACAGTGTATCCCTCGCCCTTCAATAGGGTAAGGTTTTTGGCATACTGAAGCGGTAATGTATCTATATGGTTTTCGTTTACAGAACTTCCCCCTTTGCCGTTACAGCTCAATAGCATAAACAGCACTCCAAATACAATAATTATGCGAGATGTGAGTTTCATTCCTTATTTTGTAAAGATAACTTTTGATGGGCAGTAACCTACAGTGTATTCTTGCTGGCAATCCCCTTGTTTGTTGAATACCTTTACTACTCCGTATTGTCCCCATGGGGTGCAACATACGTATGCGTCGCCATTCGCAGGGTTTACGTTGATTGAGTTGGCACATGCGTAGCCATCAAACTTAAATTCGTTTAGATCAATGAAATTTGTCTCGCCCTTGTTTACCAGATTGTATTTTACACATTTGTGGGTGTCCGGCAAGTAATATTCACTGTAAATGGTATAAATATCGTTCTCGTATAGGCATGCGAATGTTGCCGGCCACTCCTCGGTAATCATGTCGGTTTCCGGGTGGATTCGTTGCAGAGTTGAATATACCCACTGCTCTTCAGGAATTGAGGCATCGCCCGCATAATTACCGTTTGAAACTACATATACGTAGCCATCACTTCCGGTAAAGCAGGTTGAGTATGGATTTAGTGCCACTCTAATCTCTTTAATTTTGGTAAATGTGTCAATGTCGATTACGGCTACCTTGTTTCCTGAGCCATAGGCTGATAGGTTTACATAGAGTTTGTCGTTGGCATTTGTGATACCCTCGGGAATATTGCCCACGCTGAGGGTTGCCTCGATATTCAATGTGGCAGTATCTAAACGGCGAACAGTTCCGTCATAGGCTGTGAAATAGACCTTGCCGTTATGGGCTGTCATGTATCGGGGGTCAGTTGGAGTACCACTCTGGTCGGTAATAGGAATGCTCTTTATAACCTTGCAGTTTTTATCCATTATCACCAACTTAGCAGATGTGCTTACTGTACAATATAGCTTTGAACCGTAAAGAATCAAATCCTGGCCCAAATCGCCAAGTCCCTCGCCGTTAGCAGTGAAATACATGTCATCGTTTATAACTCTATTGTTCTCAAGGTCAATATATTGAATTGACGCATTGTTTTCTCCCCAATAACCACTGCTCAGAACGTATGCTCCGCGACTTACCGGTGCGGGAGTCGGTTGAGTGGGTTCAATCTTGTTGTCGTCATCATTGCAGGCAAATAGCAATGCCAATGCTGCAAATGCAATGTTTAGTTTTAAAGTTTTCATCCTCTATCTTTTAAATGTTATAGTTCAATGTTATTTTGTAGTTTCTGCCCGGCATGGGGTAGAAACGTATAATTTCATAGTTTTTGTTAGACAGGTTGCATACATCGGCCTGAATACGAATGTTGTGCTCCCCAATGTAAAACCTTTTCGACAAGGTAATATTGTGGTCGGCGTATGGCTTGATGCGGTTGTCGGCACTGTTTTGCGCCTTGGCATAACGCTCGCCGGCCCATGTTACATTATAACCAACGGTGAGCCATGGAAACTCAATGTTGCAGTTTCCCGCTCCTGAGTGTTTTGGAGTGTAGGCAATCTGGTTGCGCCACAAAGCACTTTCTGTGTTGGTAATATCTTCAGCCTTCATAAAGTTATAGTTTCCGTTGAATATCAAGGTGTATTGTGGAGCCAAATCAACTTTTCCACCAAGAGTAACATCGACCCCGATTGTCTCAACCTTGCCGACATTCGACATTTGCCATACAAACATTGTGGGGATGGCAACAATCTTATCTTTAACCCTGTTGTAATACAGGTCAGCTGTAAGTGTCAGGTAATCATTTCCTTTGCCGATGTATTTATGCCATGTGGTGCCCAAATTCAGTTGCTTTGTGCTCTCGGAACGTAGCCTTGTATTTCCAATCAAACGGTAGTACAGATCGTTGAATGTAGGTGCACGGAAAATATCCTTGTACGAAACTCTTATTCTCCACTCGCAATGCTCTATGGGTTTCCAACTTAGACTAACTGCCGGTGAAAGGCGTTTTCTATCCTCGGCGGCATTGCCAATTTTTACATTCTCGGTAATGTATGTGTTTAGGAGCGAGGCCGTAATCAATAGAGCATTACTCCTGTATTGAGCCGCAACGGCACTTAGAATGGTAAAACGCTCTGGATATTGGCAATTCTCAAGTGTGGTTGATAAATAATTATAGCTGAAATCTTGTGCCAACGATGCACTGAACCCCTTGCCGAAATTGTGCCATGCAACCACCGAGCCGTAGCTCTCGGTCTGCTTAAAACGGTCGTCCGATTTTAAAGCACCTTGTCCATTCTTATCTCTGCTCCATGAATAGTTGAATTTGCCATTGGCCTTTAATTTCCAGTTCCCATTGAAGCGGTTCTCGTAATTTATCTGTGCAAAATAGTTTTTGTCGTGCAATCTTTCAAACGAATATGGATTATCGTAAATCACACCGCCAGGAAGTCCACGTTTTGAGTGGTATAGATAAACTTTGCCATTAAGCTCTTCTTTTTCGCTAAGTTCGGAGTATATATTCAGTTCGGCGCGATATGCCTGAATATCACTATTGTTGCGCTTATCGTTGATCAGTTTGTTACCGTTATAAATTTTATATCGGTAATTTCCATCGGCACGCTGATAGTCGGCATAGAGCGACATGGCAAGCTTTGGAGTTAATTTTTGTGAGTAGATGGCAGAGGGATTGATCATTCCAAAAGAACCGGCATTTATGTTTACGTCAATGTGGTAATTTTGCTCTTCGAACTTTGGAGCAGTGCTCTTGATAGTCAGTACTCCTGCCGATGCAAAAATCTTGGCAGGCTGGAAAATATCATTACCCTGACCAATGGTCAGCTCCAACTCTGAAATATTGCTGAATGAGAATCTTGAAATATCAACCTGCCCCGATTGGCAATCACTAACGGCAACTCCGTCGTAATTTACGGCAGTATGTTGTGCGCCTAAACTTCTTACCGAAATGGTCTTCAAACCTCCAATTCCGCCATAATCTTTAATGGAAACTCCCGACATGTGTTTAACTGCATCGGCAATCTGAGTGGCTCCCACCCTCTGCATCTGCTCTTTATCAATTTTTTGTGTGGGCGAGGCTGCTCCGATTTCAACACGTTGACTTACACCCCGAACCTTTACCTCGGAGAGCTCTTCGTGCTTATCGATAATTGTGTCGGTATCAGCAGTTTGACCAAATAACAATATTGGCAACAAGGTGTTAGCGACAACTAACAAAATTCTTACTATTTGCATTCCTGTGTGTTTTA
>CAZMOG010000024.1:0-22732 GCA_964567845.1 uncultured Odoribacter sp.
GGACTCCAACCATGCGGTCATCCCCGAAAGCGAGTGCAAAGGTACTGCCTTTTTTAACTTCCGCAATGCATACACAAAAAAAACTGCCAAAAATTCAACGCAAACGTTGCAAGAGGAGAAAAAACGTTGCAAAAGAAAAGAGGCATTCGATTGCTCGAATGCCCCACTTTATAACTATGCCTTCAGACCTTATCTTACGCGCTCCATATATGTTCCATCCTCGGTGTTAATCTTAATTTTCTCACCGGTGTTAACAAACAATGGAACCATTACTCTTGCTCCGGTCTCAACCTCTGCAGGTTTCAAAGCTGTTGACGATGCTGTATCGCCCTTGATTCCCGGCTCGGTGTATGTAACCTCAAGAATTACTGTAGGCATAAGCTCTACATACAACGGAGTCTCGGTATCTGCATGAACTACCATCTCAACTGAATCACCCTCTTTCAAGAACTGAGGTGCATTAATCAACTCCTCAGCAATGTTAAGCTGCTCAAAAGTCTCGGTGTGCATCAATACATAGTCATTACCCTCCTTGTATAGGTACTGATATGGACGACGCTCAATACGTGCAGTTTCGATCTTCACTCCTGCAGTAAATGTATTCTCTACGGTACGACCTGTTTTAACATTTCTCAATTTTGTCTTAACGAAAGCAGGTCCTTTACCCGGCTTTACGTGTTGAAACCATGTGATTGTGTACAAATCATCCTTGAACACAATACACAATCCATTCTTAAAATCAGCGGTTGTTGTTGCCATCTATTCTAAATTTTTAATTTTCAAGTTGCAAAATTAGAAAAAATGTAACACACTACCAAATTCATAATCAAAATCTGACCCTATTAACATCATCACCTTGCTTCATTATACCTTTATTGATATAGGTTAGGATTGCTATCTTTATCATTTTCCGACACCGCGTCAAAAACCACACTCCGCCAACCAATACGCCGGCCCCGCATATAGCCAATATTCCTTGCAATCCCACATACTCCCTTAATCCACTAAGCATCAATCCACTTATCGGAGCCAATCCATTAAATGCCATTGACAAGTAGCCCATTACGCGACCTCGCTTATCCTCGGCCGAGAGATGCTGAATTACCGTATTGATTGCCGCCACATTTGCAATTACACCAAAACCTATCGGCATACAGAGTATTGCAGAGATTATGGGCGAGGCCACATGACTTAAAACCAACAATGCTGCACCCAACGCAAGACCCGAGAATGCAGCAAAGTGGCCCAATCCCAAAGGTGTTTTACGAACCGCAAGTGCTATTGAAGCAATAACCGCCCCAACTCCTATTCCTCCATAGAGTAGACTTTGCATCATGCTATCGCCATGCAGAATATCTTTCACAAAAGCAGGGATATAGGTCATAAGTGGTAACCCAAAAAGACTTGTACAGGAAAGAAGTAATAACAGATTACGAATAGGCTTATTGACCACAACGTAACGAAATCCCTCCTTTAAATCGGCCCCAATACTACACTGCTTCACCTTTGGCAGAGGATTCGGTACTCCCCGCATCATTAACAGCGGGATTATCACTCCGACAAAACTTAAACCGTTAATTAGAAAACATATACCCTCGCCCAAAAACTTTACAACTACTCCACCAATGGCAGGACCAAACAATTTGGCAGCATTGATAACCGTTGAATTCAAGGCAATTGCATTTCCTAATTTTTCTTTAGGTACGAGCGAGGGATAAAAGGCCTGACGTGTCGGTATATCAAGACTGTTCGCAAGTCCCAGACACAAACTCAACAATAATATATGCCAAATCTGAATTGAGTGAGTCAAAGCCAATATTGCTAACATAATTGCCTGAAAAGCAGCGATACTTTGAGTTATAAGAAGAAGTTTCTTTCTATTAAAACGATCAATAAGTATTGAAGCAAAAGGAGTTACAAAGAAGTTAGGAATTTGAGCCATAAAGGTCGAGGCCGATAGTACCACCAAAGATCCGGTCAATGAGTAAACCATCCACCCAAGGGCAACATTTTGTATCCATGTGCCATTAAGCGATATGCTCATTCCTATAAAATATAGGCGAAAATTTCTCTCCTTAAGCGATGTAAATATATTCACAACCCTATTCAATTTTTTTGCAAAGGTATCATTCTTTTTGTACTTTTGTCACACCATACAAACCATTTAAACAGACAAAAAATTTATGGAGCAAGTTTCTGCAAGAATCGCAAGTTTGTCACCATCGGCAACTCTTGCAATGTCGCAAAAGAGCAACGAGCTTAAAGCTCAAGGATTAGATGTAATCAACCTAAGCGTTGGTGAGCCCGACTTCTACACACCGGAACACATTAAAGAGGCCGCAAAGAAGGCCATCGATGAGAACTTCTCATTCTACACTCCGGTTCCGGGATATATGTCATTAAGACAGGCTATTTGCGCTAAACTTCTACGCGAAAACGGATTAGAATATAAACCGGAGCAGATTATTGTCTCAAATGGAGCAAAGCAATCTGTATGCAACACCATTTTATGTATCATTAACCCCGGTGACGAGGTCATTATTCCAACTCCGGCATGGGTTAGCTACATTGAGATGGTTAAATTGGCCGAGGGAGTCAATGTCTGTGTCAACGCAGGAATTGATCAGGATTTCAAGATTACTCCCGAGCAATTAGAGGCTGCTATTACTCCAAAGACAAGAGCTATTATTCTTTGCTCTCCTTCAAACCCAACAGGAAGCGTTTATAGCAAAGAGGAGCTAAAGGGTCTTGCCGATGTATTGGCTAAATATCCTGACATCATTATCATTGCCGACGAGATTTACGAGCATATCAACTATATCGGTAAGCATGAAAGCATTGCTCAATTCGAAAATATTCGCGATCGTGTCGTTATAATCAACGGAGTTTCAAAGGCATACGCAATGACAGGATGGCGTATTGGATATATTGCTGCTCCACTTTGGATTGCAAAAGCATGTAACAAACTTCAGGGACAATACTCATCAAATGCTTCATCTATTGCTCAGAAAGCTGCCGAGGCTGCATACAATGGACCACAAGATTGTATTGAAGAGATGCGCAAAGCATTTGAGCGCAGAAAGAATTTAGTAATCGAACT
This sequence comes from uncultured Odoribacter sp., assembly GCA_964567845.1. Lineage (GTDB taxonomy): Bacteria > Bacteroidota > Bacteroidia > Bacteroidales > Marinifilaceae > RGIG9079. Next base: position 3,101 of record CAZMOG010000024.1, read on the forward strand.
TGCCAAAGAGATTCCTGGATTCAAAGTCAATGAACCACAAGGAGCATTCTATCTATTCCCCGATGTAAGCGCCCTGTTTGGCAAGAGTTATGGTGACAAGGTTATCAACTGCTCTGATGATTTGGCAATGTTGATCCTTGAAAAGGGATTAGTAGCTACCGTTGCCGGAAGTGCATTTATGTCGCCCGAGTGCCTACGTTTCTCATACGCAACAAGCGATGAAAAACTAATCGAGGCAATGTCAAGAATTAAAAAAGTTGTTTCTGAATTGAAATAACAGTTCTACAAATATAATAACAACATGGGGCTGACCGGTAAAGTCTGCCCCATTCTTATAAACACTCAACATGAAGAACAAAACATTACTACTGATTACAACTCTTTGCATGGCGTTTTCTGCTTTTGCAGAGAAGATTGAGGTAAACAAGGTGCGCTACGCAGGACCTTACCCCGTTCAGAAACCAATAATGGTTGATGAAGTGGATGTAAATTCCAGAAAGTTTATGGATGAGAACTTTATGAGCCAAGAGCTATCATTGAATAATCTTAATGGCGCTACCTTACAGGAAATCAACACCATACCTGCATGCAATGCAGAGTATGCTCTGCATTTGATTGGATTCACCATTGAAAACTACGAATACACAAAGATTCGTTTGAATATCGATGGTATTCGCGGACACCGCCTATTTGTTAATGGACGCGCACAACGTGGAGAAGAATTAACTCTTGAACCTGCAACTCACCAGATTGTTATCAAATATATGACTAAGGGAGAAAGCAACCCCTCTATCTCTATAAGCCTTGATTCTCCCGAAGATGGTGCTGTTGTTCTACGCGAGGACGGAAAGCGTCTATACACATTGACCGATGTACTTCACAACAAGCGTATGGCAGGATCCGCCCTATCTCCTAACGGAAAATATATGATTGTATCATATTCCATTAACCGCGCCGGAGGCCAAAGTGGCTCACTATCAAAAATTATAAACACCACTACCGGAGAGACTGTTACCCACTTGGCAGGACGCGCAAGCTGGATGCCTCGCTCAAATAAATACTATTATAATCGCGAGGGGGCAAATGGAAGCGAATTGATCATAGCAAACCCGGAAACACTTGAAGAGGAGGTTTTTGCAACCAACGTTCCACGAGGTTCGTTCCGCATTGCTCCAAACGAGCAGTTCTTTGTTTACTCAATAAACCAACAGGGCCCACGCGAACGCGAAGATATTTACGAGATTATACACCCCGCCGACAGAACTCCGGGCTGGAGAAACCGCAGCAATATTGCTATATATGACCTGAAAAGCGGCATGATGCAACAGCTGACATTCGGTCACCACAACACAAGAGCAATGGATATATCTGCCGACTCGCGCTACTTGCTGGTTAGCACCGGTCGCCACGACGTTACTCAGCGTCCCAGCACAAATAGCACCGTATATATCCTTGATTTAGAGACTCGCAAGTGCGACACCTTAATAAATCAGGATCAATTTATCAATGGTGGAATTTTCTCGCCATGCGGAACCAAAGTGCTGTTCAGCGGATCTCCCGAGGCATTGAACGGTATTGCAAAGAACGTAAAAGAGGGTCAAACCCCAAGCCTCTCTGAGCGAGAGCTATACATTATGGATATTGCCACAAAGCAGGTAACACCAATAACAAAGGATTTCAACCCATGTATTCAAGCACACACATGGAATGCATACGACAATCAAATCTACTTTGCAGCCGAGGATAAAGATAAAATATCTCTATTCAGACTAAACCCTGAAAGCGGTAAAATTCAGAACCTAAATATTCCGGAAGAGATTGCTATGAGCTTCTCAATGGCACGTACAGCCCCAATGATGGCATTCTATGGTCAGGGTTCATCAAACTCAGATCGTCTTTACACTTTGAACACCAAAAAGATGAACTACACACTGGTTGAAGATCTGAGTGCAGAGATTTTGAAAGATGTTGAATTGGGCAAGTGCATTCCATGGAACTTTGTAAACCGTCAGGGCGATACTATCTATGGTCGTTACTATTTGCCTCCTCATTTTGATGCTAACCAAAAGTACCCGATGATTGTAAATTACTATGGCGGATGCAGCCCTACAAGTTGCAACTTTGAGAGTCGTTATCCCCACCACGCCTACGCAGCCCAAGGTTACATTGTATATGTAGTTAATCCAAGCGGAGCCACCGGATTTGGACAAGAGTTCTCGGCTCGTCACGTTAACACTGCGGGCGAGGGTGTTGCTCAAGACATTATTGAGGGAACAACCAAATTTGCAGACGAGCACCCATTTGTAAATCGCGATAAGATTGGATGTATCGGAGCATCGTATGGTGGATTCATGAGCCAATATCTACAGGTAAAGAGCGACATTTTTGCAACAGCAATATCACATGCAGGAATCAGTGATCACACCAGCTATTGGGGCGAGGGCTACTGGGGTTACTCTTACAGCGAGGTTTCAATGGCCAACAGCTACCCATGGAGCAACAAAGAGTTGTATGTTGAGCGAAGCCCACTATTCAATGCAGATAAGATTAACACCCCTATTCTATTCTTGCATGGGGATTCAGATGTAAATGTTCCTGTTGGCGAGAGCATCCAGATGTACATTGCATTGAAACGTTTAGGTAAAGAGACTGCCATGGTACTTGTTAAGGATCAGGACCACCACATTCTTGACTACAACAAGCGTATCCGTTGGCAGAACACTATTTATGCATGGTTTGCAAAATACCTTAAAAATGATTCAAGTTGGTGGAACTCAATGTACCCTGAAAAGAGTCTATAAAAATTTCATAAAACGAGCGAGCGTCTAAGACTGCTCGCTTGTTTTATGTTACCTTATTCTATGTTTACAGTAACGTAAACATCTGTCATCAAATCCAACTCTGTATTCTCAAAACGAAATATTGCATTAGCTTGAGCAGGAAGATATTTCCAATTATCTCCGTGACAGTATGCCTGAATTATATATCCGTTTTCATCAGATTTAAGCTGAAAACGAGCTTTTCCACTTCCCCAATTGGCAACTCCATCCTTTCCAAACCAACCATCATTAATATCACGAAGTTGAAATTGGCATGGATATTCAGCACTCAGGCCAATATATACACGATCAGCTTTACCCCCTAAATTATCAATAATATAAGACCAAAACTCATCAGCAACAAGCTCTTCTACATTTTCATAGTCCGGGTAAAACGGAATATCATATACAATTTTGTATGTATCGCTTTTTGTTAGATTTCTCAATCCGAGATTTAGAAACACCTCTACCCCCTTCATCGTTTGGGAATTGACCAGGCAACATTGCACATTGAATACCTCCCTATAATTGACTATATCGCTATTCTGATTCCTTGCAAACTCAATCTTTAAGTCACTCTCATCTACTCCAACAATCGACATTAATGTTCCATCATAAAATGGCTCACGAAAATTACCTTTGTTAGTCAACCACAACTTTATACCATGACCTATATGCCAATCAGTATCGTAACCACCAACTCCATCTGATATATATATTAAATCCGGAGCCCCCTGTAACAATGTCTCTATTTCAGGAATATAATTCTTTAATGGGATATTTATATATTTCGAATTTTCACGACAGATTACTTCATGTTCCACTTCGTATTGTCCCTCCATATCTATCATTACCGGCAATGATTCATGAATTGTGAGATTTAATTTTATCACATAATGCTCACCACTTCTGTTAACTAATACATAATAAGCAACATAAGTTGCATCTGCATTCGGAACATTCGTACCGGCATAAATCACAGTAGAAGAGTAATCAACATACCCGTGACAATACTCAAAAGCCCAACACAATAATCCTTTGTCCGAAGTGGTAACTTTACCATCGGCATCAAACCAGAAACCAAAATTTGCCGTATTATCATTTATAACATTTCTACTTAATACACCATCTGCATCATAACCTTTAATCATAATTTCACGCTCCCTTACTGCATCGGCAAAATCAAGATTTAAATCTGTAATTCCCAATTTTACATATATATCTTTCTTCAAACCTTCATCTATATTCCAAGACAGATAATTTGCATAAGGGCTCCAGGACATTTCCAAATCAACCTGACAATCAAGATTATCAGCCTTAAAGTCCGAATCAGAATCTGAATAAATCTTTGCCGGTTGAACCACCAAAAGTTCTTTTGATATACTAATATCATTGTAATTTGCGGTAATTGTAATTATTGCAAGTCGTGGAATCCTTTTTATACTGCTATCCAAAGACAAAATCAACAGTGAATCTCTTTTTGCCAACTTACACCACTGAATAGCAGAATTTAAATTAAAGTTCCAACCCTCGCCATTTGTTCTTATAACAACGGTATCTCTTACCTCTTTATGGTCAATGAACGAAATAGTTGACTCAGAAAGTTCCAACAGTAATCTATCTTTCCCCCCGATCCACTCTTCCGGAGTAAATCCTTCATAGGTACATCCTGATAGAAAAGATAAAAACAATATCAAATATATTACCCTCCTCATACCACTCTCTGATCTAAATTAATAAAATGAATTGTAAGTTTAAGATCAGAAGCCAAACCAGTATCTGCATTGACAAAACGGAAAATACATACAGCATCGATAGGCATACTACCAACGCTTACCTTGTAGTTTCTGTTTTTCATTACTACGCTGGATAAATATACATCATCGGTAAAATAGACCCTTACCAACTTGGTATAGGTAGTTCCATCGGTTGCTCCATCCGTACCAATAATGCCATCATAAATACTATAATCCTGAAATATTGTCGGGTAATCACTTGACATTCCCATAAGAATATGAGTTGCAGATCCTCCAATATCATTCATTACTTGTTCCGAGATTTCCGAATCATTAAAGGCATTCATATAATCCAAAAAATGAAATGATTCATCAAAATAAAAAAGAGAATCCTCATAACTATATTGACCGACTACTCTCACATTATGTTCATACGTTGTATTAACTGTAACCAACATCTCCACTCCTCTCTGGGTTTTAGAATTAACCAAAAGATATCGGCATCTAAACTCTTTGTTTGAATAGGGTTGTATGTCCGGACCAAATAGCATTGGCAAACACATTGCCTCAAATATTCCATCCATTTTAAATTTTAGCCACACTGCCTGACTATTATCGGGCCTCGTTATCACTCCATTATTCCCTATCCAAGAATTATAATAGGTCTCATTAGCCCAGACAAAGTCATAATCAATGTCATTACCTCTTGATATATAAAGCACATCCGCTTCTCCCCCAAGCAATTCGATTATTTCAGGCATATGTTGTGCAATACTAAACTCTGTATACTCCGGCTCGATAGCATTTTGATACAACAACTCAAAATTGAACTTATAACACTTTACAACCTGGGTTATACTTGACAAAGATTTTGTGATATTGAATACTACTTTTATGACAAACTCCCGGCCTGTATCATTTGTAATTATACAATATACAAAACTTTGCGATGTAACATTGTTAATATTCGGGCGAGGGGTTATTTTCATTGATATTTTCGAATTCTCGTTCCTATCTTCTACAAAATCAACATCAAAAAGATCATTTGCGAAATCCTGTAGAAGAAGTCCTCCCTCATCATATACTTTAATATGCGCTCTTTTCTCTTGTACGGCTTGTACAAATTCCAATGAATCGCTATACCCCAATTTAGAATTTATTCTGTATTGCAAATCTCCATAAAAATTCCAGTAATAGGTTCTCATATCACTACTCCACTCCTGAGAATAGATTTTCTCAAAATCTACATACGGTTCCTGAAATACCGATGAAGTATCAACGTATATATTTTCTGTCTGAACCAATTGCAATAGCTTTGTTGCCCGAATATGGTTGTAATATGCGTTAACACTGATATTCGTTCTTCTTGAAATATTATAATCGTTACTATCAACAAACAAAACCAACATTGAATCAACCTGTACTCCTCTACACCAACCAACAGTTGTATCTATCTCAAAACTCCAACCGTCTCCATTGGTTTTTACATAAACAGTATCAACAGCCTCCTGATTGCTCAATAGCGATATTATTGTTTCGGATAGCTGCAAAATCAACTCATTCGCACCTCCATCCCACTCATCGGCATCGAATTCATCATAGGTACAAGCCCCAAGCAACAAAAGTGACAATATGCAAACAAAATTCCTCATTCCTAATTCTACTCTAATTAATATTTACAGTAAGCATCACATCCGACATTAAATTTAAATCGGTATTGACAAAACGAATTATAACCCTTGCCCGTGTAGGCAATTTTTCATCCATCAATAATGCTCCATGACACCGGGCCACTGCTATCTTCCCCTGTCCATCGAATCCTATCTGAAAAGAGGCACCTTTCTCCCACAGTGCAATTCCATCATCACCAAACCAGCCTCCACTATTCTCACTTCTTTCAAATAGACAAGGATAGCAGGCACTATCACTAAAGTATATAACATCGGCCTTCCCTCCCAATTTTTCAATTATATCTGACCATATAGGATCGGTGGTTATATCATCAATGTCTTGATAATCCTGCACAAATGGAATATTATAATTCAAAGTATATCTGTCTATAGACATACTATACTCATCAAGTCTCACCTTTATACTCAGTACAACCTCTACTCCCTTCCGGGTTTGAGAATTAATCAAATATAATCGAGTTTTAAAGAGAGAATCACAATATGGCAAATCCTCAAATTCGAATGTTATATTTCTACTACTTGCCATAAACATTCCATCGTTTAATGGCTCCAAACAGACGGCCATAGTATTTTTGTCTCCCTCTAATGGAGGCTCAACACCTCCATTGGTCCCAAACCACCATCCACAATAGGCTCCATCACGCCACTGAAAATCATTATCAACCCCTCCCCATGAAATGTAATATCGGTCTACCTCTCCACCAATAAGAGCCTCAGACTGCCATATATATTCATTGAACGATATACGAGTCTTAACATCTTTCACGTCCGCACGACAAGGAATTTCATACTCCACATCAAAGTGACCTACAGTTGTTGTCTGACTTGGTAATGATTTATGTACATTAAGGAGCAGTTTCAATACAAATTCTTCCCCCTTTTCTGATACAAATACATAATATGCAACATATTGCGCATCTACATTCGGAACATTCGGACTTAAATAAATTACAGTCTCCACATAATCAATACCTTCTGGATCTGATGTAAAATCCCAACACAAGACACCCTCTGCTGCCGTTGTTACAGTTCCATCGGCAGAAAACCAAAAACCAATATCTGCAGTTCTGTCATTTACGATATTTTTACTTATTGTTCCGTCAACGTCAAAACCTTTTATAGAGAGTCTTCGTTCCTCTATCTCGGTCATATAATCAACATCGGTAACTTGTATAGCTGTTGTATCATATACTCCCATACAAAATTTGCAGAAAATAAGGTCTTGAATCCCTTCACCTATTCTAAAAGGCAGATAATTTGTATATCTGCACCACTCAAGGTCCAACTCTACCGTGTAATCAACCTCATCAACGTTGAAACCCTCCTCTTCATGCGGTATATCCTGCTTCAATTTGGGAGGCTGAACTATATATATCGATTTGGAGATCTGAATATCGTTATAAAATGCAACAATATCTATTGTTGCTACTCTGGGGAATTCAGTATAGTTGCTATCGATGGTAACAATCAACATGGTATCGCGCCTCATTACATTATACCAATCACGAGCAGGGTCAGCAATGAAAGACCAACTCTCTCCGTTTGTCATTATAAAAACAGTATCAACTATATCTTTATTATTACGCAAAGAGATTGTTGTTTCCGATAGCTCCAGAATCAACTCATTCGCACCTCCATCCCACTCATCGGCATCGAATCCATTGTAGGTACAAGCCCCAAGCAAAAAAAGTGACAATATGCAAACAAAATTCCTCATTCCTAATTGAAAACATACCCCACTCCTACATGGAAATCCACAATAACCTTCGAAGTTGTCATCATCAGAACACCACCGTTCACATAGAAATTCTTAAAGTTATACAGTGCTCCAAAATCAAGTTGAAAACCATTAAAAGAGTCACTATAGAAATAATCCTCATACTTTCTCCACTGATTAGCATACTCACCATAGCCAACACCAACCTGAAAAAAGAGCGATGGAATTACCGCCACTTGCACTCCGGCAGTAAGAGATGTTCTGATTTTATACTGACGCTCTGCTCCGGAGGGGTTATAAAGCTTACCATCTGTTCTGTAGTTTTCAATCTCGAAACCTCGCCTACTCCTAAATGTAGAATTAAATCGAAGAAATGCGCCAAAACGTTTTCCATAGGCAAACATCACACCAAAGGGAGCATATCCGGAGAAGGCATAACCTGCCATTTTATATACCTGAAAACGATCATCTCCCTCGGGCGGAAATACCGTAAAAAGTAATTTCTGTTTTGAATGAAGCATTAGTCTAACATATTCCTTGACATATCCGGGAGCAGATACCGATATTACTCTTTTGGCCTCCTCGCTGATATCGAAAAGGAAACGATACATGTATAGGCTATCACTGTTTATCTCAACACTGCACTTCTCGCCAAGCGTTGATGAAATATTCAAATCCTTTATTGGCGAAAGGATTATAACCGACGCCATATTCTCTTCAGGAACAAATGAGAAGACTTCGGAAACCGGCTTGATTATCAAGTGTTTTTGACATTTTGCTTCAGACGCAAAGAATATTAATGCCAAAAACAATAATTTTAATAACGTAAATCTCAATATATTATTAGCCATATTTTTGTTAAAACATCTAGAAAATCGACAAGCGCTACACTATTGCCACTTTTTAAATCCACCCGTTGTTCTCCACCCGGTTCAAGAAAAGCTGTTACTTTACCAGTAGAATCAAAAACCACTATATAGCACGGATCTATATTTTTTATCATATCCATTCGACCATACATAACTCTGTTGGTCAGATGTAATCTTTGCAACTCTACCCCCAACTCAGACAACTTTTCATAGGTTGCCAAGGAATCTGCGAGCGTCATGCAATACTGCTTTACAGTAGGCAATGAGTCTATGGATTTTAATTGAAAATGAGATTTCGGAATATAGGCACAAACATAATATCTGTCCGACGTTACGTAATACATAGTAGAACCATACAACTTCATCAGTGAATCAACATGAAGCTCTGTCGTATTATGTTGCTGCATTATATAAACCCCCAATAGCTGTACAGCATCGGCCTCTACTCTCTTTAAATCGTTACCTACAGCATCGAAATAGTAATATTCATTTGAAAGCTTAATACCCCGAATCTGATTTCTTGTCTCCTGATAAGAATCTTTTATATCAATAACTACCCTCTCCTGCGCCCCGACCACATACGAAGGATACAAGAATAGCACGATTGACAATATGGACAACATTAATCGCATTCGAAATCACTGATTGAAAAGATATCTACACTACGAAGCAACTCGCCATTCTTATATTTTTCAGGTTGCCATGTTCTGACATGGATAATAGGCTCGGTTTGATTACGGAAATCGACAAGCAAAAATACATATCCCATGTCTCCATATCTATCAGAACTCCACCCCTGTTTAAGGGTCACTCCATAATAATTGGATTTTTCCGGATGTTTAACTACCTTAATATCATTGAAATCAACCTTTACAGTTCTATTGGTCGCAAAGACTCTTGACAAGCTCTTTATATATTCACTCTTAGTTTTAATTATCTGCTCAAAACGCGGAGTGTTTAAAATCAGATTATTATCATCGGTAGCCACTCGCTTTATTTCGCGACCAACAATTATCAACGCATCATCGCTAAATACATCGCTAATGAAGGTTATATCTTTTTTATTGTATGCTGTACGAAAACGCTCAACAAAATCGACAATAAGCATACGTCTATTCAGGTCAGTCTCCTCTTGATTGCTTTTGATAACCTTTGAATAGAGATGCGATGATATTGCAAAGTGGACATCCTCAATTACACCTGCAGGCGAGATATTAATCACCAATTCCTGATATAATTCATCATCGTACTTTGCATCGTCCGAGGGCATCATTACGATAGGAATATTTCTAATCTGCCAATAACTTTCCGCACGTAGAAGTGGCTGAATCACTTCTGTTTCACTGACACGGAAGTGACAATTCTCCCACAAATCAACCAAATATTCTGCAGCTCGCGGTGTAATAGATATGTTATTGAGATTTACCACTCTATTTTCAAACTGAGCAGAGTTAAATTCTGTACACAACGAACTTAAATTTTTGGAAAGTTTGGTGCCAAATTCAAAATCGGTTGCACCTGTAACAATCACCTCGGTCACATATTGTGCCCTTGAAGCGCAGTTATAACCAAATATCAAACAAAGCGAAAGCAGAACGCTCTTTACAATCATATTGAAATTCATGTTACGTATCATTTTGTGCGGCCGAAGTTCATTGTAGCCTTTAACTCCTTACGTGAATTATAAAGCTTTCCGTACTCTGGAACTCCGGCATAGAATTTACCTATAAAGGTATCGCCTTTTTCTGAATATCGCAACTTACTATCATTAGAATTTATCAAATAGGACTCACAGTATGTAAAAGCGCCATTCCCATGCGGTACACCATCGAGTATTTCTCCAACATACTGTCCATGTGGAAGTTGCAGTACTCCATTAATCTGTTTATGATTAGAGACCACAACACTGTCATTACTATCATTAACCTTATCTTCAACAGCCAATGTATCTATCACTATCTGTTCAACCTTAGTATTACCAATTATATCCACTCCTTTATCATCCCTCCAACTTAAAAGACCAAACACCAATACCCCTATCAATATAATTAGAATCGGTATCGTAATTAACCTTTTATAAGTGCTCGATGTAATTAAATCCTGAATTATATCATCAGCGTATTGATAACGGTCATCTCTACTCTGAGCTAAACACCTCTTGGCCACTTTCTTGAACGAACCGCGCGGTCTGCCCCCAAACATATCGTAAATTAAAAGACCTATTGCATAGATATCGGAACGACCATCTGGCACCTCGCCCGCCAAAACCTCCGGCGACGCATATTTATAAGTTCCTGCCGGAGCTTTCATTACTGCAGAATCACAACTGTCTGCATATCCAAAATCTATCAGCTTAACATGATTACCATTGTTCGTAATCATAATATTTTCAGGACGCAAATCTCTATGAATAATTCCTTTGCAGTGAATATACGATAATGCGTTACATAATTCTTTAATAATCCTTGAAGCTCGGACGGATGTTATATACCTTGCCGTTATAAACTGCTTTAAGGTTAATCCATCAATATATTCCTGAACTATGCAATCTCCTATCCCTTCCACAAACTCTCGGCCATACGTTCTGGCAATATTTGAATGATCACAATTATATGAGTAATCAAACTCCTTATCCCACATCGTTACTATCACCGACGACTCCTGGAACTCAGGTTTTATTGCTTTAAGGATAAACCATTTACCATCACGTTTGGCTTTATAGCAAATTGAAACCCCACCTTTTGACACATAAAGCTGTTGCACCTCTGTAAAGAGATGCTTTTGCGACATTAAATCTGTCAAGAAACCGGAATCCTCTTCGCATCCTATCATATTAATTTACACACTTAGATAAAGTAACCAAACCTCCATTTAATCCTGCAATATAGGAGCCTAACTCATTATCACCCCTATGTACCATCGGGATATATAACGGTTCATTCAACATAAAGATCGATACCTTGAAAGTATCTCCTACAAATAATTTTGAATTTCTGGATTCGACAACCTCATAATTGGAATCACCCAGATATTTCAATCGAAGATACCTGTTAGGAGCCCATCCTAATTCTATTATACTACCCTCATCCAGTTTACACGACCATATCTGATTATCTTCAAGGAAAGACGAGGACATGGTACATGTATCTAACATATCTGTATAAAAATCCTCATAACAAGAATAACCAATATACCTTGAGATTATATCAAGAGTTGTTATTGTTGGTTTATGGCGATCACTTACATAACCATATAATCTCTTTAAGGTTGCCATTGATATGTATCCGGCACCACTATCTGAAATTTGCTCAGCCAACATTTTATAATCGTTTGTAGTATATTTCCCCGATTTAAATTTGTCTTTTACTTTTTTCAACAATAAATCAACCTCCGTATATCGTGACTGCTCCATTTTTACTATATTTATTTATCGCAAAAGTACAAATTATTAACCAGAAAGTCCAATAATTGTCCATATAGTATCGGTTCATTTTGGTTCAAGTACCCCCCCCCGAAAACACTCTAACTACCTATACATCAATACCTTAACCTCACGAAGCAACAAAAATCACCGAAATTTCCAATTAAACCTCGGTGATTTTTTCTCAATATCAGATAAATTCTATTATTAAGCAATAAGTTCTGAATCCAACTCTCGCATCAATTTACATGCAGCATCTTTCTCTGCTTCCTTCTTGGATTCTCCAAACCCCTTCATTCTTGGGACATTTTCTATCATGACTGTACAACAAAATGCCCCTTTTTTGGATGAAGTAGTGATAGTCTCCATTCTTAAATCTATCTTATTCTTCTGACTCCACTCTATCAGCCTGCTTTTATAATTGGTATCAACGGCCACCAAACTCTTTATATCATAGAAGTTAGGAAATATAAACTTCTCTATAAAACGTTTCGTGGTTGCAAACCCTTGATCAAGAAACATTGCACCCATAAAGGCCTCGAATACATCACCATATATATGCTTATTTTTCGATATATCCGAATTGGCAACAACGCCTTTATCCAAACCTATCTTAATTGCAAGACCATTTAATGATTCCCTACTTACCATCCTCGAACGCACTTGAGTCAAAAAGCCCTCATCCTTATCCGGAAAGAATTTGTAGAGCAACTCTGCAACAATCGCACCAAGCACAGCATCACCAAGAAACTCCAATCTCTCGTAATTCAACACACGTCCATCCTTAGCCACCTGCGACGCAGATTTATGCAGAAGGGCCAACCGGTATAAATTCCTGTTTCCCGGCACAAAGCCCAATTGAGAAAAAGACAATCCATAAAGCTTCTCATTTCTACGAAAAAGCAGCTTTATGGATTGCACTATTTTACCAATCACTGATAACTACTCTCAGTAATTAAGCTTTCTTTATAACAATACAACCGTTATGACCTCCGAATCCGAATGTATTACTCAAAGCTACATTTACTACACGCTTTTGAGGTTCATTGAATGTAAAATTCAATTTTGGATCCAACTCCGGAGCCAAATTATGGAAGTTAATTGTTGGAGGAACAATATCGTTCCTAACAGCCATAACACATGCAATTGCCTCAATAGCTCCTGCAGCACCAAGAAGGTGTCCTGTCATTGACTTGGTTGAACTGATATTTACTTTGTAAGCCTGCTCTCCAAAAGCCTTCATAATTGCTGTAGGCTCTGCAATATCTCCCAAACCGGTTGATGTACCGTGAACGTTGATATAGTCAAGTTGATCAGCAGGTATGCCGGCATCTGCCATTGCCTCAAGCATTACATCACATGCACCATTTCCTTCCGGATCCGGAGCAGTCATGTGGTAAGCATCGCAGTTTGCTGCACCTCCTGCCAACTCGGCATATATCTTTGCACCACGCTTTACAGCATGCTCGTACTCCTCAAGAATAAGACAAGCTCCACCCTCTCCGATTACGAAACCGTCACGATCTGCATCAAATGGACGTGAAGCTGTTTTAGGATCATCGTTACGGGTAGACAACGCATGCAAAGCATTAAATCCACCAACACCTGGAACTGATACCGCAGCCTCAGAACCTCCACAAACTAAAACATCGGCCTTGCCTAAACGAAGCAAGTTCAATGCATCAACCAATGCGTGTGCTGATGATGCACATGCAGAAACGGTCGTATAGTTAGGACCCTTGAAGCCATATTCGATAGCAATCATTCCTCCAGCGATATTGGCAATCATCTTAGGGATGAAGAAAGGATTGAAACGAGGCATATCCTTACCCATGGCAAAGTTATAACTCTCTTCAAAGAATGTTTGCAAACCTCCAATGCCTGCTCCCCAAATAACTCCAATTCTCTTCTTGTTGGCATTCTCTAAATCAAGACCAGAATCCTGAATAGCCTCGCGAGCTGCAATAATACCAAATTGGGTATATAGATCCATTTTACGAACCTCTTTGCGATCAAAGAAATTTACAGGATTATAATCTTTTACCTCGCAAGCGAATTGAGTTTTGAAATTTGATGCATCAAAACGAGTGATAGGGCCGGCGCCGCTGACACCTTTCAACATATTCTCCCATGTCTCAGCCACATTGTGACCAAGAGGGTTGATTGTTCCTAAACCAGTAATTACTACTCGCTTCAACTCCATAGTATCAAATATTTACTTTGCGTGCTCCTCTACGTATGCAATTGCGTCACCTACAGTTGAAATCTTCTCTGCCTGATCGTCTGGAATTGTGATATCGAACTCCTTCTCAAGCTCCATAATCAACTCAACTGTGTCCAAAGAATCAGCACCCAAATCGTTTGTGAATGTAGCCTCTGGAGTCAACTCTGCCTCATCAACACCCAACTTATCAACAATAATTGCTTTTACTCTACTTGTAATGTCAGCCATAGCTTTAAATTTTAAATTAAACAATTAGTTTTATTTCACAAATGCACACGAAAGTGCGCAATTCGTCGCGCAAATTTAAGATATTTTTTTTTTACGCGAAAACTTTTTGCTATAAATCTAAGTTTACCTACCTTTGCCGAATAGGAACTGTTATTGTAAAAGCATGATTAATATCGCTATATTCGCCTCTGGCTCAGGAACTAACACCGAAAATATTATTAAATATTTCAACAACTCCGATAAAATAAGAATCGGAGCTGTTTTTTCTAATTCCAATTGTGCCGGCGTTATAAATAAGGTAAAAGAACTGGGACATGAGTGCTATATTTTTACCAAGGAGGAGCTAAACGACCCTAACAAGGTTCTAAAAGAGCTTAAACACATGAAAATAGAGTACATTGTTTTGGCCGGTTTTCTTCTTTTGGTCCCCAAACATATTGTATCCGAGTATAGTGGCAGGATTATAAACATTCATCCCGCACTATTGCCAAAATTCAGTGGTAAGGGAATGTACGGTATGAATGTTCATAATGCAGTAAAACAGGCTGAAGAGACCGAAACAGGAATAACAATTCACACGGTTGATGAACAATACGACAAGGGCTCTATTCTATTTCAGGCAAAATGCGAAGTTAACAGAACCGATTCTGCCGAAGATATTGCCAATAAGGTACATGAACTTGAATACAATTTTTTTCCTAAGATTATTGAAGAACATATAACCAACACACTACTATGAGTTTCACCCATCTTCACGTACACACTCAATTCTCTATCCTCGATGGAGCCACACGCATTAAAGATATGATTGCAAAGGCCATCAGCGACGGCATGCCTGCTGTCGCCATTACCGACCATGGTAATATGTTCGGAGTTAAAGCCTTTTACGATGAGTGTAAGAAGCAGAAGTTCAAGGGTATTATTGGTTGCGAGGCCTATGTTGCACGCCGCACCCGCTTTGACAAAAGCGAAACCATTGACCGTTCGGGTGAACACTTGGTTATACTTGCAAAAAACATAACGGGATACAGAAATCTTACAAAACTTGCATCAGCCGCAGCCGTTGAGGGATTCTATTATCGTCCCCGTATTGATAAGGAGTTATTGGAAAAGTACCATGAGGGACTTATTATAATATCTGCCTGTTTAGGAGGCGAGATTGATAAAAAGATTGCTGCAGACAACCTCGATGGAGCACGCGAATGTGCACGCTGGTATAAGAGCGTTTTTGGCGAGGACTACTATTTGGAACTACAGCGCCATCCTGCCGTAGATCCAAAGAACCGAGCCGAAGTGTATGAAGTTCAAGAAAAATGCATCAAAGAGAAACTTAAAATTGCAAAGGAGCTAGACATTAAGGTTGTGGCAACCAACGATGTTCACTTCTTAAATGCCGACGATGCAGATGCCCATGATTTGCTATTGTGTATCAGTACAAAGAAGGACTATGATGACCCAAACCGTATGCGATACACCCGTCATGAGTGGTTTAAAACCACTAAAGAGATGGAGGCGCTGTTTACAGATATTCCCGAGGCCATCACCAATACAGAAGAGATTGTCAACAAAATAGAGGATTACGCTCTCGATTCCGATCCCATTATGCCTGTCTTTCCTATTCCTAAAGAGTTCGGAACTGAAGAGGAGTACAGAAATAGGATAACCGAAGAGGAGCTCTTCAACGAATTTACCCGCGATGAAAAGGGTAATGTAGTTATGAGTCAAGAAGATGCAGATAAGAAAATCAAGAAATTAGGCGGTTACAACAAATTGTACCGAATAAAACTGGAGGCAGATTATCTTGCAGAGCTTGCCATGAAGGGAGCAAAGAAGAGATACGGCAATCCTATCCCCGAAGATATTCTTGAGCGTATTATATTTGAGTTGCACATAATGAAGACCATGGGATTCCCCGGCTATTTCCTTATTGTGCAGGATTTCATTGCAGCCGCGCGCGCCATGGGGGTTATTGTTGGTCCCGGACGAGGTTCCGCTGCCGGAAGCGCTGTGGCATATTGCCTTGGTATCACAAATATAGACCCAATTAAATATGATCTGCTTTTTGAGCGATTCCTGAATCCTGACCGAATCTCTCTTCCTGATATTGACGTGGATTTCGATGATGAAGGTCGCCAAAGAGTACTTGAATGGGTAACTGAAAAGTATGGTCAGGACAAGGTGTGCCACATTGTTACATTCGGAAGTATGGCAGCAAAAATGGCCATAAAGGATTGTGCCCGTGTTTTGAAACTTGAAATTCCCGAGGCCAACAGGTTGGCAAAAATGGTACCGGACACTCCGAAAATAACACTTAAAAAGGCCTACGAGGAGAATCCTGATTTGGCAAAAGAGCGTGAGTCCGATAATCCTTTGATCAGAAAGACCTTGGATATGGCCGAAAGGCTCGAAGGCTCCATTCGCCAACCGGGAATTCACGCCTGCGGAATCATTATTAGCCGTGATCCGCTTACCGATCACATCCCGGTAATTCCAACCGAGGGCGAGAGTCTTATGACTACCCAATATGATGGCCATTTTGTTGAGCCTATAGGTTTGATTAAAATGGACTTCTTGGGATTGAGTACATTGACTATCATTAAGACCTGTTTAAGAAATATAGAGATTTCAAAAGGAATAACCATTCACGAGGATGAGATTCCCTTGAACGATCCCGAGACCATGGCTCTATTCTCGCGTGGCGAGACTACAGGTCTTTTCCAGTTCGAGTCTCCGGGAATGAAAAAGCATTTAAGATCCCTGAAACCAAGCCGTTTTGAAGACTTAGTTGCAATGAATGCTCTGTACAGACCGGGCCCAATGGACTATATTCCCCAATTCATCAACCGAAAACTGGGCAAAGAACCTATTGAGTACGAACACCCTATGATGGAGAAGTACTTAAAAGATACATACGGTGTTACCGTATATCAAGAGCAGGTTATGCTTCAATCCAGACTTCTTGGAAACTTTACCCGTGGACAATCCGACACCTTGCGAAAAGCTATGGGTAAGAAGATTATCAAACTTATGGATGAGTTGAAAGAGGTATTCATGCAAGGTTGTAAAGATAACCCCGAGTTTGTAGATGGCTGTAAACTGCGCAACCGTACTGTCGAGGATATGGTAAACAAGATTTGGGGAGATTGGGAGGCCTTTGCGAAGTACGCTTTCAATAAATCCCACTCGGTCTGCTACGCCTATATTGCATACCAGACAGGTTATCTGAAGACCCACTACCCTGCCGAGTTTATGGCTGCAAACTTATCCAACAATAAAGATAAGCCTGATAAGCTAATTGCCTTTATGGAGGAGTGTAAACGTATGAAGATTAAGGTCATGTCACCCGACGTTAATGAGTCATACAACGATTTTACAGTAAACTCGAAAGGTGAAATTCGCTTTGGCCTATCAGGAATCAAAGGTGTGGGCGAGGCCGCAGGAGATAGTATAATTGAAGAGCGCAAAAAGGGAGGTCCGTTCAAGGACATATATGACTTTTTCGAGCGTGTTGACAGCCATGCTGTGAACAGAAAGGCCATCGAGAATATGATTGCCGCAGGTTGCTTTGATAGTTTTGGATTCCATCGAGCCCAATTCTTTGCGCCTACAAGAAAAGGCAATTCCGTTCTGGACACACTTTGCACTTACGGACAAAACTATCAGATTGACACCAACAAGATTCAGGTATCTCTCTTCGCCGATATGAACGATGTTGCCATTGTAAAACCGGAAATACCTGATTGTGAACCATGGAAGGAGTATCAACAGGCAAGTAAAGAGAAAGAGCTGATTGGCCAATTCCTTACATCGCATCCTCTGAATCTATATCACATAGAGATGCTTATGTGCAAGGGACTGGAGTTGATGGTAAACGAGAATTTAGACGAATTTAAGGGACAAGAGGTGTGCTTCGGAGGTATAATCACTGCTATGCGTGAAGGTAAAACCAAGAATGGTAAAGATTTCGCAGTGATAACACTTACCGACTATGTAACATCGTACGAATTTGCTCTATTCGGAAAGGACTACATTGCATTCCGTAACTACCTGGCCGAGGAGGCTGCAATTTTTATCCAAGGAGTATTTGAACATAAGTGGGGAAACGAGAAAAACCCTATCGAGTTTAGAATCAAGAATATTGGTGCTTTAGAGGAGTTAGGCCAAGGAAAATTAAAATCGATAACCATACAAATTAACGCAGAAGAGGTAACCCAAGAGCTTCTTTATGAGTTATATAAGAGGGTAATAAAAGATAATAGTGTAGAGAACAACGAAATTCCGAATAACGAAAATCAGGATGAGCCCGATGAATCTGCTCTGGAATATCTGCCTTTAAAAGTCAACATTTACGACGACAAAGGAAACATTGTACAGCTGTTTTCTCGTAAATGTGTAATCACAAAATCAAAGGCACTATTCGATTTTGTCAATGAATACAATATGTTCACGATACGTATAGACAAATAGAACTAAAAAAAGGCTATTCTGACTATTGTATTAAAAAAAGTTGTATCTTTACATCCCCGATAGGGAGGAAAATTAGAAATAGTTAAATTTAAAAAGATAGAGTTATGGCAATAGCTGTTAATGACACAAACTTTGACGAGTTAGTACTTAATGCAGGAAAGCCTGCATTAGTTGATTTTTGGGCTGAGTGGTGTGGACCTTGTAAGATGATGCTTCCTATCGTCGAGGAGGTTGCAACCGAGTATGCTGACAAATTGGTAGTTGCAAAAGTAGATGTTGACAACTGTCAAGCAATCGCAATGAAGTATGGTATTCGTAACATTCCAACAATCTTGTTCTTCAAGGATGGAGTTGTTGTTGACAAACAGGTTGGAGCTGTTCAAAAGAGTGCTTTGATTGCAAAGGTTGAGAGCGTTATTAAGTAGGGATAGTCATTTAATTCCTTCAATCTGAGTCAATC
>CAZMOG010000025.1:0-22364 GCA_964567845.1 uncultured Odoribacter sp.
GCCACATACAGTACATTTAACCTATCTACCATACTCCTGCATAACTCCTCTTTGTATTCGGAGTCGAAATATGTTTCCAATAGTTTATCACTGACATTGACAGGAACATATTTATCCTCGTCTGTATTGAAAACCTCCCTGGCATTGACCCACATAGTGTAATTAGGTTTATGGAAGTCCCAGTTAAAGAAAGGAATAATGACATGTTTAAATTGCAATCCTTTGGATTTATGGATTGTCATTATCCGTACTGCATCGATATTTTCTGATAGGGTTATAGTATTGGTACGGAGTTTTTCATCCCACTTGTCCAGGAAATCCGACAGCGAGTTTGAAGTACGATTTGTGAAGTTATATACTAAATCCTGAAATGCAACAAGATAATTAACCTCATTTCCTTTCTCTCCAAGGTTGAATATCTTAATCAAACACTCAATACAATCATACAAAGGGAGTGCCGATAATTTTGCCTCGTTAAGCTCCGGAATAGAGTTTGGATCAATTCCTAGTAGTTCTGTTAATGAGTTGCTTGAGTTGCAATTGAAGAATAACTCTTCAGGGCAAACTTCACCTTGTATTTTGTAATAATATGACAATACTACAGCACGGTTGGCTAAATCGGCAGGAGTACGTAAATATTTCAAGATTGATATTAGAAAGCATATAGCATTTGAATTACCTATAGCTAAAGACTCGTTGGATACAAATGGAATAGAATGGTTTAGTAAAATTTCGGTAACTTTGGTAGCCTCTACTGCACTATTAACCAAAATAGCACAATCGCTCCACTCGTGTCCACACTCAATTAGCTCATTCAATATTGAAACAAGCCTATTTATTAAAATCTGGTTCGACTCATCAGAATCTATTCCGGGGGAGGCGTTAGCGAAATATAACTCAACAACACCCTCTTTGTTTTTCATTATCTTCTGTTCTCCGGCCTCGTAAGCATTTGATATCTCGTCATACCAACATGAATCGAAGAGCTCTGTACCGCATTTTGCATTGTAATCCTGCTTAACATACTCCACTGCCAATGGAAAAAACAGATTATTGAAATTTACAATGTTGCCATAACTGCGCCAGTTCGAGTCAAGAGTTTTATTGTTTATCTCTTGATGGCTGAACTGTTTCTCTACATCGTATGCCAATAAACGCCAATCTCCATTTCTGAACTTATAGATACTCTGTTTAATGTCTCCCACAATCAAAGATTGATTCCCCGACGCAATACTATTGGAAACCAATGGGTTAAAGTTGTTCCACTGCATACGCGAGGTATCTTGGAACTCATCTATCATGATGTTATCATAATAGTTACCCATTTTTTCGTAGATAAACGAGGTATCGTTATTATTTATCAATTTGCCTAAAAGTTTTGTAGTATCGTGCAGAGTCATTGTGTCATTCTCCTTGCATAAAAGTACCATCTCATCGGAGATACTCTTCAGGATACCCAAATTGGCCATGTTGGGCAGAATGGCTTTGCATGAGGCATATAACCCTCCATAACACTTTATGTGGGAGTTAAGTTGTGTTGCAATAAAGGTGAGTTGCGATGCAATAAACTCCTGATCGCCGGTAAACCATTCATCATTCTCGTAGGCCTTAATGTATCGTGCCGGGAAATCCTCTTCGCGAGTCAAGTAACCGGTTCCCGCCTCTCCCCTCCAAAAGACATTTCCTGCACCACTTTTCTTGTACTTCAAATCATCCAGTCCCATTCCATAGCTACCCAGAAATGTAATGAAGTCATTGCATATTCTTTGATAATCCTCCTCAAACTCTTTAATATGCTGTTCCAGAATTTTTGTCAATTCCGATATCTCTTCAACCGTATATTTCATTAGCTTCTCCTCGATTTCCGAGGTGCTCTCTTTAAACAACTCATTACCAATAGCAATTAAGGAGTCGTTTACCTTAACTTTTGCCGATTGGTCCAATGAATTGTTAATGTAACTCTTTATCCAGCTTTTGAGCGAGGGCTCTTGTGGAATTCTTGCAATTACCCTTTCCACTGCGCCTGAAAGAATTGCGTCGGTATCAAGTTCAACAGCATACGATGGAGATTTTTTCAACTCTCGTAGAAATGAGCGCATCAATCTTTGAAAAAATTGATCGATAGTAGAGACCGATAACTTTCCATAATCATGCAAAATGGCATTTAACAGATACTTAGCCTTGGATGTTAATGCCTCATGAGTTGTAATCCCGCTCTTTTTTAGTTCGTCAGACTCCAATAAAGCCTGTTCGTAACCACTTTTATGGTTATCTTGTGCCAATAAATAGAGTTCCTCAACAATTCTATACTTCATCTCTTCGGTTGCCTTATTGGTAAAGGTAACTGCCAAAGTATGTTTATACCCATCATTCTTACTGAATATCAGTTTAAAATACTCAAGAACCAAAGTATAGGTTTTACCAGAACCTGCCGAAGCTGTATAAATGTTAAGCATAACTCTCTGTTTATTGAAAAAATGGGCTGACCAAAAGATATTTGATCAGCCCTGTTATAAGTTTAAAAATCGGTATTCAATTACATATTCATACCACCATCAACCTGGATAACCTGACCGCTTACATAAGAAGACAAATCAGAAGCCAAGAATACTGCTACATCTGCAACATCCTCGGGCTTGCCACCGCGACGCAATGGAATCTTCTGACACCACTCTTTTCTGACATCCTCAGGAAGTGCTGCAGTCATGGCAGTTTCGATGAATCCCGGAGCAATTGCATTTGCACGGATACCCTTAGCACCCATCTCCTGTGCAATTGATTTAGCCAAAGCAATCATACCTGCCTTAGATGCAGAGTAGTTACACTGACCAGCGTTACCATGAACACCTACAACCGATGCCATGTTGATAATGCTACCCCCCTTCTGACGCATCATAATTGGTGTACATGCGTGGATAAAGTTGAAAGCAGACTTCAAGTTTACGGTAATAACGGCATCCCACTGAGCCTCGGTCATTCTCAACATCAAACCGTCCTTAGTGATACCTGCATTGTTTACCAAAATATCGATCGAACCAAAATCAGCCTTTACCTGATTTACAACCTCTGCTGTCTGAGCAAAATCGGCAGCATTGGAAGCATATCCTTTAGCCTTAACGCCGTATGCCATAATCTCTTTCTCGGTCTCTTGACCATTCTCGTCAATAACCAAATCGGTAAATGCAATGTTTGCTCCTTCTGAAGCGAATTTCAATGCAATTGCCTTACCAATACCGCGAGCTGCACCGGTAATCAAAGCTGTTTTTCCCTCTAATAATTTCATAGCTTTTATGTTTAAATTTAGAATTTCAAATTCAACCACAAAATTAATCTTTTTTACTTAACGGACAAAGGTGCTTTGCAGGAAAGTTTTTTATACCTTTGCAGACAGTACACAAAAAGTTATATAATATGAATCTTTTAGAGCAAATCAAAGAGAATGCAAAGCAATATGGTAAGCGTATTGTTTTGCCCGAGGGTACAGAGGAGCGTACCATTAAGGCTGCCGACCAAATCTTGGCCGAGGGCATAGCAAAAGTAATATTGCTTGGAAATCCGACAGAGGTTGCTGAGTTGGCAAAGAAGTTGGAGTTACAGCATATTGATAAGGCTACAGTAATTGACCCGATTAATCACGAAAAGAAAGAGACATACGCAGATCTTTTGGTTGAGTTGCGTAAGAGTAAAGGCATGACCAAAGAGCAGGCAATGAAGTTGGTCGAGGACCCTTTGTATCTGGCAACCCTTATGATAAAGAGTGGCGATGCCGATGGCGAGGTAGCAGGAGCATTAAATTCAACCGGAAATGTACTTAGACCTGCATTGCAGATTGTGAAGACAAAACCCGGACTCACAACAGTATCCGGAGCATTCCTTCTATTAACCGAGAAACCGGAATATGGAGAGAATGGATTATTGGTTGTTGCCGACTGTGCAGTTACTCCTGATCCAACTGCAAGCCAATTGGCAGAGATAGCCGTAACTACGGCAAATACAGCTAAAGCGATTGCCAATATTGAGCCAAGAGTTGCAATGTTGAGCTTCTCTACAAAGGGTTCTGCAAAGCACGAGCGTGTTGATAAGGTTGTTGAGGCAACTAAACTTGCTCGTGAAATGGCACCGGAGTTGATGATTGACGGTGAGTTGCAAGCTGATGCAGCTTTGGTTCCATCGGTTGGAAACCAAAAGGCACCGGGAAGCCCTGTTGCAGGAAAGGCAAATGTATTGGTATTCCCATCATTGGAAGTTGGAAACATTAGCTATAAGTTGGTACAAAGAATTGCCGGAATCGAGGCTGTAGGACCTGTTCTTCAGGGAATGGCTGCCCCAATTAACGATCTTTCTCGTGGTTGTTCAGTTAGCGATATTGTTAATTTGGTTGCAATTACCGCTTGTCAAGCTCATGGATTGTAAAATACTAAGAAGATAATGAATATACTAGTTTTAAATTGTGGAAGCTCATCTATCAAATATCAGTTGCGTGAGATGAGCCAGGGCTCGAATATATTGAAGGCCAAAGGTATTGTAGAGAAGATAGGTTTGCCAATGGGCGATATTATTTATCGTCCTACAGGAAAAGAGCAATCAATGATTGAACAACCTATTCCTGATCATACAGCCGGAATGGATCTTATTCTTAAGGCTTTGATTAATCCTGAAACAGGAGTAATCAGCTCATTGAGTGAGATTGATGCTTGTGGACACCGTGTTGCTCACGGGGGTGAGTACTTCTCTGAGAGTGTATTGGTTAACGAGGATGTTAAGGCAAAGATTCAAGAGTGTTGTGCATTGGCACCATTGCACAACCCTGCAAACTTAAATGGAATTGTTACTATGGAGAAATTGATGCCTGGAGTGCCTCAGGTTGCTGTTTTCGATACATCATTCCACCAATCAATTCCTGAAGAGGCATACACCTACTCTATTCCATCGAAGTATTATCGCGAGGATAAGATTCGTAGATATGGATTCCATGGAACATCGCATAAGTTTGTTGCAGAGAAGGCATGTAAATCTTTGGGATGGGATATTACAACCAAGAAGATTATTACTTGTCACTTAGGTAACGGAGCATCTGTAACAGCTATCAAATATGGTAAATCGGTTGATACATCAATGGGATTCACTCCGGTATCTGGTGTAACAATGGGAACCAGGACCGGTGATATTGATGCAGGAGCGTTGCTTTATATCTTTGAGAAAGAGGGATATAACTACAAAGAGGCTAATGACTTCATCAACAAGAAGTGTGGATTGTTGGGAATTTCGGAAAAGACATCGGATTTCCGTGATTTGGCCGATGCTGCCAACCGCGGAGACAAGTTGAGCAAATTGGCTTTGAAGGTATTCTTCTACACTATCAAGCGTTATATTGGTGCATACGCAGCTATAATGGATGGTGTGGATTTGATTATTGTAACCGGTGGTATTGGTGAGAATAATCCAAGCGTTCGCGAGGAGATTTGCGGAAAGCTTTCATACTTGGGAATCACATTGGATAACAAGGCTAACCTTACTCGCGAGGATAGAGTTATTACAACTCCCGATTCAAAGGCTAAGGTTATGGTTGTTGCAACCGACGAGGAGTTGGTTATTGCAATGGATACTGCCCGTTTGGCTCAGAAGTAAATCTGAAAAGATCAGCAATAAAAAAATCCCGAGGTCATTGACTTTCGGGATTTTTTATTTTACAATATGTGTTGTTTATTTTATGTCGGCAGTATACTCGGCTCCCTCTTTACCTAATGTAATTACAACTGGTGAACTTTCACGAATCAATCCGGCTCCATTCGATGCAATTGCGCGCATAACAAACTTTTGGCCATCATCATAATAGTTAATAATGTTTGTGGCCAAATCGATATATTTACCGGCACTAACAGGCTCTGCATAGATTAATTGTCTGTAGTTAGGCTGATCATATGGAGCAATTGACATTGCATAATTTTCTGCATTATCAACAGGTGCAATTGAGATTCTACAGTGTGTTCCCGGTACATATCTTGCATCTACAATTTGTACGGATCCTAAAATAGAATCCAACTTCAATCTATCCATATTCACTCTATTGGTGAAGGTATTTCCATCGGCATCTTTTACAGTCAGGATATATGGACCACTTGATATCTTCTTCGTATCGGTAAC
Source organism: uncultured Odoribacter sp. (assembly GCA_964567845.1). Classification (GTDB taxonomy): domain Bacteria; phylum Bacteroidota; class Bacteroidia; order Bacteroidales; family Marinifilaceae; genus RGIG9079. The sequence continues at coordinate 6,145 of CAZMOG010000025.1, forward strand.
CCATGGGTATTTCTCCAAATTAATAGGTGAGTAAAAATTGTAAATACCTGTATTAGTAGCCGATTGCCATTGTAACGGATAGTAAGTTGTATCGCTTATACCTGTCTCTTGATCGGTTACATATGTCTTTACCTCGTATGATAACAAATATCTGTTGGAAGAAACAACAAAATACGGTGCAAAATGGGGAACATCAATTCCATCAATGTTTTTGTTCTGTTGCATTACATATATTGATGTAAATGCTGCACTGAAATCATCATCGGGTTTACATGAAAACATTGATAGTATAGCTATACCTACCAATGCAAAATTTCTTAATCTTTTTATCATAACTCTCTATTTTTATTTTGTGTGCAAACTTACCTCTTTTTTATCAATGTAGCAAATGGTTGTTTTATACAATAAGTTAATATCTATTAATAATTCATAAAAAGAGGTCGTCTAACCGAATGTTAGACGGCCTTTTATTTAGAAGTAGCATTGTTAAACAGCTGCTAATGTATTGGGTAAAATAAATAACTCTTATTGATTCAGTTTTGCACGAATAGCCTTTGACTCCTCCTCGTATCCCGGTTTATCAAGAAGTGCAAACATATTTTTCTTATATGCTTCAACTCCCGGCTGGTCGAATGTGTTGATATCGCACATTGTTCCTGAAATTCCACAACCTACCTCAAAGAAGTACAGCAACTCGCCGATAGTTTGCTCACTGATGTTCGGCATAACGATGCGCATATTTGGAACACCTCCGTCAACGTGAGCTAACTGGGTTCCAAGCTCTGCCATTTTGTTAACGTAGTCAACATTCTTGCCTGCAAGGAAGTTCAATTTATCCAAGTTATCGGCATCGGTTGGAATAAGAACCTTATAATTAGGATTCTCGACAGAGATAACTGTCTCCATTAACATTCTGACACCATCCTGAATATATTGACCCATTGAGTGCAAGTCGGTTGTAAAGTCGCATCCTGCAGGGAAAATACCCTGACCATCCTTACCCTCACTCTCGCCGTAAAGTTGCTTCCACCACTCTGTTACGTAGTGAAGTTTGTGGTTGAAATTAGCAAGAACCTCAACTCCATAGCCCTTGTCATTTAAAGCATTTCTACAAGCTGCATATTGAACTGCAATGTTATCGGGTGTATTCAAGCAGTACTCCTCCATGTTCTTTGCTCCATTAACAAAAGCCTTGATGTCGAAACCTGCAATTGCAATTGGCAACAAACCTACAGGGGTCAAAACAGAGAAACGACCACCAACATTATCAGGAATGACAAATGTCTTATAGCCCTCATTGTTAGCCAAAGTTCTTAATGCACCCTTAGACTCATCGGTAATGGCAACAATTCTCTTTCCAGCCTCCTCTTTACCAACTTTAGCCTCAAGAAGCTCTTTCAACAAACGGAACCCAATTGCAGGCTCGGTTGTTGTTCCTGACTTCGAGATTACGCAAATACCAAACTCTTTGTCTGCCAAATAAGATACCAACTCGTGATAGTAGTCCTCGCCTATATTATGACCGGCAAACAACACTTTCATAGGTGCATTGTCGTAGTATGCAAAACTGTTTGACAAAGCCTCGATAACAGCTTTTGCCCCAAGATATGATCCTCCAATACCGATAACAACAACCACATTTGTTCTTGCTCTAAGATTATTTGCAGTATCAACAATGTCGTTAAGAGTCTCTTCGGTAATGCTTGATGGAAGGTTTACCCAACCCAGAAAGTCATTTCCCTTACATGTACCATTCTTAACCATCTCCATTGCTGCGTTTGCTTTTGGCAAATAACCTGCAACGCACTCTTTCTCCACGAATCCGTAAATTTTTTCAGATTCAAATTTAATAGTGTTCATCTCTTTATGTGTTTTTAATTTACTTACCAATCACGGCCTCCCTGCACATTACACTTGGCCTTTAACAATGCACACACATTCGCCAAACCTCCCAATCCGGTTTCACGATATTTGGCTTGCATATCATTTCCTGTCTCCATCATGGTTTTAACAACATCGTCGAATGATACCTTATGGTTTCCATCAGAGAATAGTGCAAACAAAGCACACTCACGTGCCTTTTGTGATACGAAAGCATTTCTTTCGATACATGGGATTTGTACATATCCACCCACCGGGTCACAAGTCAAACCAAGGTTGTGCTCAAATCCCATTTCTGCTGCATACTCAATTTGACGAGGTGAACCTCCCCAAATCTGTGTTGCGGCTGCTGCCGCCATAGCGCAGGCTGTACCCAACTCTCCTTGACATCCCACTTCGGCTCCCGATATGGAACCATTTGTTTTTACAATAGTTCCAACCAATCCTGCCGTTGCCAATCCGCGAATAATTCGGAAATCAGGCATTTTCTGGTCATGTTTCATAAAATAAAGTACCGCCGGTAAAACTCCGGAAGCACCACAAGTGGGTGCAGTTGTAACAATTCCTCCTGCTGCATTCTCTTCTGAGGTTGCCAATGCAGCTGCGAACATCAATCCCATTGAGTTCGACGATCCCATCTGTTGTAAAGATTTTACATAATATGATGGTGCTTTACGAGTTAATTTCAGAGGTCCGGGAAGTACACCTTCGTTCTGCAAGCCCGCCTCTACGGTTTTTTGCATCTGCTCCCATACTGCACTAAGGTAGGTGGTAATTTCGGGCCCTTCGTTCTTTAAAACATAGTCGGCAAAAGAGTATCCCTCCTGCTCGCAAAGAGTTAAAATGTCGCTCATGCAACTCTCTTTGTATACCTCCGGAGTTGCAAAAGTTCCCTTCTCGTCCCACAGAACTCCACCACCAACGCTATATACCTCCCAGGCATCGTTTGGTTCACCCCAGCGCATAGCTTCGAAAAGCATGCCATTCGGGTGTTTTGGCAAAAATTCATCCTTTTTCCATACAAATTCGATTTCGGTATTTGGCACGACGTTGTTCATTGCACGGGTAATAGCACTATCGGTTCCGTGTCCCTTTCCTGTCAATGCCAGGCTGCCGTAAAGAGTGACTCTGAATGAGTCTACATTACGCATGTGCCTTTTACGATAGTATGTGGCTGCTCTACTGGGTCCCATTGTATGGCTTGAGGATGGACCATAACCTGAAGTGAAGATCTCTTTGATTGACTTCATATTGCCTAATTATTTTATTGTTAAAAGTATAGCAGGTCTATAAGCCGGGTTCTGTACCTTTCGGTCTCTATCATTTATCTCGGCTACGAATCACTCCGCAGCTCTAGCAGCCTACCCCTCGACATTGGTCGGGTCAACCTTAATTGCCGATATACATGGCCTTGCAACACGTGTGGCGTACGGCTACCCTGGTTACCCAGAATACCGGTGGGCTCTTACCCCGCCTTTTCACCCTTATTCTGCATGCAGAACGGTTATTCTCTGTTACGCTACAATACCCTTGCGAGTATCTTCCCGTTAGGAAGCACGCTACCCTGTGTTGCCCGGACTTTCCTCTAATAGTTAAATTAGCGATAGAACGACCTGCTATACCTTGTACTTTGTACTTTTTGTTGTAACTTTACAATCTACAAAAATAGTAATTTTTATCTTTTTTAAGAATTTAAGAGATAATTATTTGATATTTGAGCAGAGAAAATGAATAAAAGTGTAATAGTGATATTGGCTCTGTTGTTTTTGCCCCTCTTTTCAATGGGACAAAGCGGCGAATTGTGCCGTGTTCAAGTGATTAATGGGGACACTATTTACTCTTCACTGATACCGGAAATTATAATTAACGGGAAACCTCGTTCAAATGCAAAATACAAACGCTACAGGAACTCCATGACCCGACTTGAGTATAATGTTCGCAAGGCCTATCCATACGCTCTTTTGGTTGCCGATAAGGTTGATGAAATCAATGCCAAAATTGCAACCATGCCATCGAATAAGGAGTGCGATAAATGGCTTGACGAGGAGTATAAAAAGCTTTTTAAGGAGTTTAAGGCACCGCTTATGAAGTTGAGCTATACCCAAGGTCGAATCTTAGTGAAGCTTATTGACCGCGAGACAAGTATCCGAGCCTATACACATATCAAGAATTTCCGTAGTGGCTTTAATGCCATGTTCTGGCAGTCAATTGCGCTTATGTTCGGTAACAATCTGAAAGCAACGTACGATCCTTTGGGTGAGGACTCCGAAATTGAGGCGATAATACAGAAGATAGTTAGGAGTGAACAGTGAGGAGTTAGGAGTGCACTGACTAATGCAAAATCTTAAAAACAATCTCCTTTAGAATTTCACTGTCAGGAACCGTTATACCGGCACCACCCTTTGAACGCATATCGGCATCGCGCAAAACAGCAATAATCTTGGCACATTTACCGGCAGAAAAACGCTTAGCGCCATTTTGACAATCTCGAACCTCCATTGGGCGCAGCCCCATTACTCTTGCTGTTTCTGAGCTATTCGGAGTCTTTTTCATTTGATAATGATATGTGAGCAAGTTATTAAAATAGCGGAACAGAAGTGAAATTGTCACAACCAATGGGTTATTCTTAGGGTTGGATTTAAAATAATTCACAATTCTGTTTGCCTTCACAACATCGCCATTAATCAATGCTGCAATGAGCTCGAAATTGTTAAACTCCTTACTTATGCCAATAAGGCTTTCAACTAACTCCTCTTTAATGGTTCCTCCAGCTGGGACCAAGGTAAAGAGTTTATTTACCTCGTTTGAAATTTTACTCAAATCTGTACCTAAACTTTCGGCAAGCATCAGCACACTTCTGTTTGTCGCTTTACGGTTTGATTGAATAATATAGTCGTTAATCCATGCAGGAATCTGATTGTCATATAGTTTTGCCGATTCAAAAAAGGCTGTATTATCACCATCTTGCGATGTGAGCTTTTTGAATACCCCTTTACGCTTATCCGGCTTTTTGTGTTTGTGCGCAAAGAGTAGAACCGTCGCAGGTTGTGGTTTTTCAATATATGGTATCAGATTGTCCCAATCTTTAAGATTCTGGGCCTCTTTAACAATTACAACCTGTCGCTCCGACATCATTGGAAAACGACGGGCAGCATCGGCTACTGTTGCAACATTGGTTTCATTACTATACAGAACTGTTTGATTGAAAGCCTTCTCATCGTCGGTAAGAACTTCACTTTCAATTCTGCCTGTGATTACATCTATATAGTAATCCTCCTCGCCACACAAAAAATAGATTGGGCGGTAGATTCCGTTATTCAGCTCGTTTATTATCTCTTGGAAAGTCATATAATTTCTAACTCTTTACTCATCGCTAATTGTGATCAATGAGATCTGTTTACATCCATCCATCATAACTGTCAATGGTTCACCGGTACGCACATGCTTAATGTATTTGCCCTCGTTCACAATCTCCATATCCTTGAGCATATCCATATTTACAAAGGTTTTGGCTGTTTGGTGTGCAATGGCAAAATAGCCGACATTCATCGATGTTACATTGTGGAAGAAGTGTGATCCAAGCGAAGCATCGAGTGGATACCCCTCCAATCCTTGTTCAACAATCACCTTCGCCATTGAAATATCAGACCAAAGTACAGGAATACCGGTCATCTCATCGCGCGTCCCCCAACGGCCCGGTCCAATCAGAATATACTTTCTGTTCTCTTGAGCCATTTGAGTATTGAATGATTTTACCTCTTCGGCAATTTCGCGTGTTTTCAGCTTATCAAAATTTTCGATATCGACATAAATTATATCGCTCAAATTGTTCAATATTCCATTACCCATACCCTTCTCTGCACGAAGCATTATTGTATCGGGATCAACTCTTGATTCATCGATAGTTGTATTGTATTCTGTTTTGATCAAGGGCTTGATTTGCAACAAATAGAACTTCCATTCACCATTATCGCGATCCAGCGCATACTCAATTTCGACAGGTGCACCCATTGCTTGTTGGAATATATCGAGCAATACAGTAAGAGCCTTTGCCAGAGGCAGATATTCGTATTGCAAAATTCCTGCAAAGTTTACAATTCTGGGGCCTCGATCCTCAAAATCAAATGAGATAGTTTCGTTGAACATGTCATAAACAGTAGCGCACTGATCCAATGTTCCATCCTCCTCTGCCCGTTTAATTGAGTATTTGGTAATCGATGCCATCTCGCCATTATGAATCATATCAAATCCACTCTTGGTCAAATCCAAACCATAGAAATTTGTCTGTGAATCTCTTATCGAGTCCTTTAAAGAGCTATTTTCAAGTTTGGGATATTTAGGGCAGAAACGATAGGTCTTTTCACCTCCAACAACATAGGCTCCCAAACCGATTGCAAGTACGGCAAATCCATCGGTGGGTTTGATATACGAGAATGGATAGAAGTTATATGATTGCGCCACTCCGCTTATATTGGGATAGTAGCGACCATTGCGTTCATTACCGACAACCTCTTGAAGAATTACAGCCATCTTCTCCTCCTCAATCATGCAATTAATAGCATTGAAATAGGCTCTGGCCGAATCGGTATATATTGAACACCAAACCAATTTCACAGCAGTTTCAAGCTCGCGCAAACGAATCTCCTCGTTTGTATTGTTATTTGGAATCATATAGCTTGAATATACCCCCGCAAAAGGTTGATTCAACGAATCCTCGAACAAACCGGAAGAGCGTACAGCCAATGGTTTCTTCATTGTTTGCACATACTTTCTTAATGTTTCGTGCAAATCGTCGGGCATACGTCCATACATAAAGGAATCTCTTATTCTGTCATATGAAGCGCCACTATAAATCAGGTCGTTTATATTGTTATATTCCACAAACTTATTAAATTCATCAACGGCAATAATCGTTGTCTTGGGAATAACAACCGGCAGGCCCGGAATAAGCTTCCTTAGGTCGGTATTCTCGATAAAGTTACACAAGAATGCCAAACCTCTTCCTTTGCCACCCAATGAACCGCTGCCTATTCTTGAAATATAGTGGTTACAATTTACCCTATCCTCATTAAACAGAACAATCTGTCCGCGAAGTTGACGCAGTTCAACCGCATTGTAAATCTTATCATAATCGGTACGGACATCGTTAATGTCGGCTCTTTTGCTTGAGTCGTAGCGACGTATGAATTTGGCCAGAACAAGCTCACCACGTGCCATAAACCATGTTGAAAAATCATTGCGAAGAGCATGATAGCGCAAAGATTCTTCGGGCACGGTATGCACCTTTTTACGAAAATCCTCTAAGGACTCTGCCTTATCCACCTCAACTCCATTAGGCAGTCTGAAGACAAAATCGCCAAAACCGCACTCCTGGTTAATGAATCTGTGAATATCCTGCGATAGAGTAGGTGAGTTTTTATTTGTGAACGAGGCCCCAATGCTGTAAGCTACTGCCCTGTTTTTCTCCTCCATACTTTGGAGCAGACATGGAATTTTTGAATCGCTTGCATGCACATACTTAACAAGCTCAACTCCCGCATTCTCGTTTTTTACTCCATTCTTCTCATACGATACATCGGATATAACGCTGATAAGGTTGTCACGATACTTATCGATAATCTTTACTGCATCCTCGTAGGTCGATGCCAACAACACCTTGGGACGAATACGAATTTTCATTACAAGGCTTAAATCCTTATTCTTGGAATCTGATTTAATTACATTCTGTGTTTGGCTTACAATCTCGGAATACAACAAAGGTAAGTATTTGGAATAATATGAAATAGAGTCCTCGACCAAAAGTATAACTCTAACATCGGCAAGCTTTGTATCGGGTTCGACATTCAACTTATCCTCCATATATTTTGCCATGGCAAGGAAGATATTTGTTGAGCCGTTCCAGACAAATGTACGCTCAATGCTTGGCTTTAAAATGCGTGACATGCGTCGGAAATAGTCCAGATCAAAATTGTTATTTACAAGCAAAACCTGGGGAATAAGCGGAAAAAGATCCTTGATATTACGACTTATTCTGACAGGTTGCTCCTTATCCAGACCTGCCATAATGATAATCATATCGATATGTTTGCTTTGAAGCACCTCAATGGCCTCTTCCTGACTTGTTACGTTTGTATAGTGAGGCGCAGTGTAAAGATTAACCTGCAAATATTCACCTACAATCTTGTCCGAAAACTGCCCGTCACCCTCAATGCTATATGCATCGTAATAGGTTGAAATAAGCAAAATTTCACGCATCTTATTTGGCATAAGTGCCTGAAACATATCTCTATCACTACGTCTGCGTTTGTATATTTTTTGTAATTCTATCTTATCCATAAACAGCGTATAAGTCCCGATAACTTAAATTATTGCTTGTAATGGTGTAAAAGTAAAAAAAAATTACGAAATTGCACTCAAATATTTTTGAAATAACCAAACACCACTTTAACATGGGCAAATTATTACTATTTAACCCGGACACAGAGATGGCGATAGCTGACAATTCCGCCAACTATACACCCCCTAAAATTATTGCCAACATGGCACACGATCTTTCAATACTCCCTTGTTGGTGGGGCAAGAAAGAGGATATTGTTAAGGGCGATGCTTCGCTTTATGACGCTCTTCCGGAGAGTAGTAAAAAGATGCTCAAAAAACACGGATGTACCTCATTCTATCATGGCTACGAGCCAAACTTAAAGGCGGCTCCCTGGGGGATGAATATGCGTGAATATAAGCGATTTAAACGCTATAAGGCTGCCGTGCCCGAGTGGAATAGTGCAACAAGATTGATGTATAGCCGTGAATCATCGATTCATCTGTTTACCCAGCTTGCAAATAATCCCGAGGTTCCCGAGTGTTGCAGATTATCACAAGAGAATCGTCCAAAAATATACACAACCGCAAGTTGGTTACAAAAAGACATTGTACTTCCGGCTATGCTAAAGCGTCCGTGGTCATCATCGGGACGTGGTAATCTGGAACTACGTGAAAAACCTCAGGATAAAGAACTTGACTGGATTTCAGGTTCAATTCGCAAACAGGGATTTGTTGTTGCCGAGAAATTCTATGATAAGATCTTCGATTTTGCGCTGGAGTTCCACATCAAGTCCGGAAAATGCAAGTGTATCGGTTACTCAATATTCAATACAACAGGAGTTACGGGAGCATACACAGGCAACACTATCGACAAACCCGAGGTTCTGAAGAAGAGTATTTGCCGATACATTTCCGAGCAGGATTTTGAGAAACTTGAAGTTGTAATGTGCGAGGCCTGTCAAAAGATATTCGGTGAAAAATATGAGGGCTATTTCGGTGTTGATATGTTTGCATATAAGGATGAGAATGGAGTTCAAAAGATTTATCCCTGTGTAGAGATTAATCTTAGAATGAATATGGGAATTTTGGCAATTATCCTTAATGAGCGTTATGGAATGACAGGAACATTAAAGATTACTTGCGGAGTTCCTCCTGTTGAGGGTGATATTCTGTTATGTCCTGCCCTGCCAAACTCCACCTACTACGCTTACGTTACACCAAAGGAGTGAGAGAGAAGGTGAAATATGCTTGAGATAGAGAGAAAGTTTCTGGTACTTGATGAGAGCTATAAAGAGCAGGCAATAACGTGCTACCCTATAAAGCAGGGATACCTGTCAAGGGTTCCCGAACGTGTTGTGCGTGTCCGTACCAAAGGCGATAAAGGTTATATTACCATTAAAGGGAAATCAACACATTCCGGTTTGAGCCGTTTTGAATGGGAGCATGAGATTTCTATAACCGAAGCGGAGGATCTTCTTAAATTGTGCGAAAAGGGAATTATTGAGAAGTGTCGTTACATTGTCCCTGTCGGAAACCATATCTTCGAAGTTGATGAATTTTATGGAGAGTTGCAAGGCAGAGTTCTTGCCGAGGTAGAGCTTAAAAATATAAACGAGGGGTTTGAGCACCCCTCGTGGCTTGGCGAAGAGGTAACAGGCAATCCTGCCTATTACAACTCCGCAATGTTTAAAAAACAGTAATTTTACTCGATTATCCACTCGTGAATACCGCTTGAGCAGTCAACCGGTAGGTCGATTTCTATCTTGGTTGCAACAGCCTTAACCGGCTCGAACTCTACAATATTGATGTAGTTCAACTGAACTCCGAACTGGTCATCGGTCTTAACAGGAATCCACTCACCGCCCCTCTTGGTCTGATAATACAATCTCCAAGCCTTTGGCGCTTTACAGCCACCGCCATCGCTGAACCAGAAAATCAACGATTTTGAAATAGTGCGTGGCTTATCAAATGTGTAGCTAATCCACTCTGTCTGATTTGCTCTTGGCCACCAATGGAAGAACTGGCAATTACGGTCATTTGAACCTGCAGGCATAATCTGGTCGCGGATACCCTCAATGTCACGGTTTATCATTGAACCGTCAATCTTACTTGTATTTGCTATTGTCGGAGCCGGTTTTGGTTTTGCAGACTCAAGTGTTGTTGGGAACCAAATTACCATTGGCGATGGATTTCTGTGAGCCCATGCATAGTATGGAATAGCCTTGAAATCACACTCCTCGCCCACAATAACTTTACCATCGATTGTACGTTTTGTATGTTGAGCCTTACCATTCAACTCTACCATTCTGCCAATCTCGTTGGTTACCAACTCAGGAGTAAATGTTCCGTTAACATCAAGAATCAAATCATTGATCTTTGGATCAGCAAAGTCGATTCCCTCTGCACAATATACAATAGGACCACGTTGCAAAGCAATCTTATCCTGATTTGTAACAATGCTGTCGCTTGAAACAACCTTATGAACTGTCATTGGAAGGTTAATTCCGATAACATCGCCTGCATTCCACTTGCGTGAAAGTGTTACATAACCATCAATAATCTGATAATCAACATTCTGACCATTCAAAGTAATCTGAACCTTGTTGTTGTCAACATCTGCATAGTGGTAAAGAATGTTACCGGGGACAGGTTCATTATTTGCCCAACCCGGTATTCTGACCTTTATATAGAATTTGGCACTCTTTTCAGGATTCACTGCCAATTGAATATCTCCGTTCCACGGCATATCACCACTCTGTACCAACTCAACACATTGTCCGTCAATATCAATGTGAGACTTACTTGCCATATATAAGTTTACATATACCGAGTTATCCTTAACTGCATATTGATAACGGGGAACTGCAGGTATAAAGCGGGCAATATTCGATGGACAACATGCACAACCAAACCACTCACTTCTGCGACCACCGTTAAGTGACTCCAATGGGTTTGGATAGAAGAAACGGTCGCCTGTTAGAGCAACTCCTGAAAGTACGTTGTTGTACAATGATCTTTCAAGAACATCTATATACTTTCCATGGCCCTCGTTCAGGAACATTCTGTAGTTCCAGAATACATTGGCAATAGCTGCACAGGTCTCGCAATATGCAGACATATTTGGCAACTCGTACATAGCACCAAATCCCTCATGTCCGCCTGCTGCACCAACACCTCCGGTAATGTACAACTTAGTCTCAACAATATCCTTCCACAAACGGTGAGAAGCCTCGTTATAACTATCATCGCCTGTAATCGCTGCAACATCGGCCATTCCTGTGAACATATACAATGCTCTTACCGAGTGTCCTACTGCCTCGTCCTGCTCTACAACAGGTTTGTGACTCTGATCGTATGTGCTTCCGTTTTTATCTTTACAATTTCCACGAACATCAAGGAAGAACTTAGCCAAGTCAAGATATTTCTTATCGCCGGTTACACCATACAATTTGACCAAACCAATCTCTACTTCTTGGTGGCCCGGCCATGTATGAATACCATCGGGTCCGAAATCCTTACAAAGCAGATCTGCCGATTTGATACACACATCAAGCAACTCACGCTTACCGGTTGCCTGATAATATGCAACTCCGGCTTCGTACATGTGTCCAAGGTTATACAATTCGTGGCTTAGAATGTGAGTCAACTCCCAACGTTTGCTTCCAATCCAGTCATGTGAATTATCGCCCATAATTGTACGATAGGTATATAGATAACCATCGTCCTCTTGTGCGGCAGCATAATAACTAATCAATGTATCAACATAACTTTCAAGTTTTGAATCGGGGAAAGTTGTTAAAGAGTATGCAGCTCCCTCGATAATTTTACTTACATCTGAATCATCAAACGGAGCATCAGATTGAAATTTACCCTCCATTAATCCTCCTGCAATTTTAAAGTTGTTGATACGTCCGGTTTTTTCGCAATGTCCAAACGCAATTGGAATTGTTACTTCACGGTTCGTTTGAATTCTGTTAAGCCAAAATGAATCGGCAACTGACACCTTGTTAAATTCAACAGGCGTAATGTTGTAGCCACTCTTTGATTCACTGCATCCAACAAGTAGAGAAGTTCCAAGAATAGCTTCAATTAATAGATTTTTAATTCTCATTGTTTGTGTTTTGGTTTTATGTTAAACATTGTATTCTATTTTTTCTCTTATCCCCACTATTTTGAATTACCAAAATTCCCTCCAATACAAAATTAATTAATGCTTTTAAAAAAAAACAACTTGTCTACATAGAAAACAGACAAGTTGTTAAGATTTTGACAATAAGTTAAATTGAACCCTATAGATTAACACACTTCATACAACTTAATTCTAAATGTGTATTTTACAATAACCCTACTTTCTCAAATTAGATGCTTATGTCAATTTGCGATGAGAAGATTAATTTAGGATCCATACGTTTGGCAATAGACTCTTTTATAACATCCTCGCTTCTTTTAACCTTGTCCTTAAAAACAATCTCTCCGTTATACTCAACGGTAACCTGTTTTGACAAATTCATCATATCGTCGTTAAGAAGAATGGTAAAATTCTTATAATCGCTCTTCAAAATTCTGATATTGTTTCCGCTATACTCAACTCTAAGCTCTTTGCCGGGAGCAGCTTCATTAATAGGTATCTGCAAGTAGTAGAAACAATCTCGCAAATTGCTACTCTCTTGTCTCCAGATCACTTTGTTGGGATATGGTTCACGTTTATGTTTACTCATCCATGTTATTGCCGCAGTATCTATACGGTTCATCCAGTGTCCGCAACCCTTCACAATATTGGTTTCGTGAATATATCCTCCATTATCGTTTTTTTGTAATGAATCCATGCGTTTGCCATACTCAACAGCCAAAGTGTTTCTCGTGTAGGCAGAATCGTTCTCGCCCATCCACACCATAAAAGGGGTATTTCTAAGGTTTACCGGCGAGGCCTCGCCCGGATGTCCTGCCATCATTGATGCTGCCGCCCAATGGTCAGCCAAACGTGGAGCCATACGGTATGCACCATCGCCTCCGGCAGAATAGCCAAGCAGATATACCTTGTTCGGATTGACATCCAACTCAAGAATTGCACCTTGAATTAACATTTCAAAAAGTGTATCGATATGAGGGCGAAACCACATATTCCAATCATCGACAGCTGCGCGCGGAGAAATATAAACACCCTCGGCGGGTTGATACAGATATATTTGGTTTTGCCACTGTTGGTTATTTACCTGAGTGGGAACATTTCCTCCACCATGCATTGAGATATAGAGCGAACGTCCTTTCTTCGGCTTCTCACCATATACTTTCACATCAAAAGGCATTTTATAGTTTCCATAAACCATACAGCGACTCTCCCACATTGGAGAAAGGTACTCTTTTTGTGCAGTTACAGCCTCTTTCCAAAGATCTTCTGCATGAGTCTCAGCAATAATTTTGCTCAGACCTTTGTCTCCTCCAATTGAAATTGCAACAGCACAAATCAGCGTCACAATTACGATAATCACTCCATTCTTCATGTTTTGTTGTTTTATTTGTGTTTCTATTTATTCATAACTACTCTCTATCGACTCGATTACTGTTGCTGCCGCACCAACAGTGCCAGTATGCTGGATATGCACACCTCCAAAATCATTTAAATATGAGATTGGGGCAGAAATTGTCTGACTTTTCGTTCCGTTTTGAATTGTTGCAGTGATACTCACGGCATCGGCTTTAAGAGTAACCATACACCCCTTTTTAAACAAGTCACATCTGTTCGGCTCGGTTATAGCATTGATTTGTCCATTGCAATACTCCACCAAATAGACCTCAACCGCTCTGTCATATTCAGGAGTGCGAACAAACCTCACTCCATAGCCCGTAAGGGTATGAGTGTCGAATTTAAGGCACAAATCCAGATATTGTCCCGTTGCACTTCCAAAACCTTGCCCTGCAGATTTACATGGCGAAAGTTTAACCGTTAAGGTCTGATTCGTGTACCGTTCATTACCATAACCGGTGTACATTAGGCGTGCACCACGAACAAGCTGCACCAAACCAAAACACCCCTCGGCGCCATCAATGCCCTCGCCAAAAGCCCATGCCGGTCGGTCGGAAACTTGCCAGTTGTATTCATGGGTATCTAAGGGTTTGAAGGCATCAATACTCCATCGTCCCTCGGCAATACGACTATTTGCCATAATGGGAAGTGTTGGTGTTCCAACAGCCATTGGAATATCGGGAGTTGGAGGTACAACCAATGGTTTGCCATTCAGCGTACATCCCTCCATAAGGCATATATCCTTTGGATTTAGTGTTTTGCACCACTCAATTCTAAGATTTGGATCCTCGCTCGTCCAACGACAATTTCTAAGTGTTACCTTATCTGATACTTTGGTCAGATATTGAATACCTTGTACCTTGGAGTGAATATCGCAATTTTCAAAAAGAGCCCCCTGTGGCGATGTTCCATAGAATGGTTTGCTTGAATAGAATGTAAAACGACAATTTTTGTAGATGCCTGTGCCACAAAGAGCATCGTCGGTACATTCAAAGTAGCAATTCTCGAACACTGCTCTATCGGCCCCCATAAATGGGCATAGATTCAAACGTGAAATGAAACGACAGTTCTTGGCATAATAGTTATCGCCACTACATAAAATAAGTTGAGCCTGCACAATTGCATCGGCACGTTTTTTACGGTTAAGTTGCGGATTAAGCTTATAGTCCAGATCCACGTTACAATAATTTCCAAAAGTGATATTCTCTGCAACAATATCACTTCCTTCGATATACATCATGGTAAAATTACCAACAGCCCCCTGCGTCTGACCACGGTTACATGCAAGAACCACATCTTCGGGGTTATTGCTCATGCCAATGAGTTTTGTTCTATTTAATCGTACCTTTAATCCAAATGGATTCCAATCTCCCGGCAAAGCGCGTCTGATTTCAGAATCGTCGGGATTATCTATCCAATAGACTCCCGGAGCAATATGAATTTCAATCCATGATGAATCATTATGCAGACGGTCTGCTCTCTGTTCGGCATAGCGTAGAGCCTGAATCAATTCCGAAACTTGCCCCACAGTAATAATCTTTTGAGCCCTCGCCTCAATTGAGACAAGTAAACACAAAAAAACGATTACCATTACCGACATTCTATATCTCATCATACTGATTTCAAACAGTTTCTAAATTACCACAAAAATATAAAAATATCACAATATTAAGCCAATGCCGACCATTATATTCACACAATCTTAACTATAATGAATATATATTGTTAAATGTGTTAAAAATTTATCTTGATATGCTTACCGATTCGGGAGTGAATGCCATGTCTGACCGCCAAACAGCTGCAATGCACGTTGCCGACGACGCTTATGCCGGCAGTGAAACATTCAACCGCTTGAAAGCAGCACATAAAGAGGTGTTCGGAACCTACAATGTACTACCGGCATACCGGGGACGTGCCTGCGAGAACATCCTGGCAGAGCGCTTTGTAAAGCCCGGGATGAAGAAGACTCGCGAGGCTCAATGTAAATACATGACTCCAAAAGAGATTTACCACCTGTTGGCAAACAAAATGGATATCATATACTTCTCGGCACGCAAACTGAGCTTTGCACGCGGAGGAGCAATCATAAGCCACAACACCGAGCTGATCAAGAGTATGATGGAGTACATTCCTCTATACGAAGGATTCCTGACATACGGAGTGCCTGTAATCAAACCGGCAGGAGGATTGAAATGGGTTGAGAAGCCAAATGTTCTGCGTTTCTTCTTTGGCCGCCTGAAACAGATTGGCCACTGGCAAGAGGAGCTTGTTGCAAAATTCAAAGAGGACTTTGGCGATAGCTTGTAAAAATAACAGAGTCTCCCAATATGCAATTCACTGCAATTGGGAGACTTTATTTTATTTAAAAAAGAGTCAAACACATAAATATACAGAATGGGATATTTGACTGTTTAGATATAAATCACGTTTAACCTCCATATCCTACTGAATATTTTTGCGTCAATACGCATTTTTGTTCAGCAAAGATAGTGATTAA
>CAZMOG010000026.1:0-22241 GCA_964567845.1 uncultured Odoribacter sp.
TGGCCATGGACGATAAACTCCATGCTGCAAATAACCACCACCCTCGTAAACTCCAAGAGCCCAAGGTTTCTTTGGATTAAATGGCTCAGACTTTGGATTTTGTGGATTCAACTCCCATGCACTCTCCTTAACCGGAGTCGGAATAGGTGCATCGCCCAAAAGCTCCTTCCAATCCTTTGACTCAAGATTTGTCAAAGTTGTAATATTTGGCTCCCATGGCTCAACATTCGGGAAATAAATATCACTCATCTCAGCTCCACCAACATACTCGTCGGCAAGACCTACGAACTGGTGTCCGAACTCGTGGCTATATGTCTTACGTGTTGAAGGTCCTGGAATATCGGCAGCACTGATTCCGTAGAAGTTATAAACTCCACCGCCACCATACTTCTGTGAATTGGTCAAAATATAAACCAAATCGTATGGAGCATTTGAAGCTGCATCAAGAATTGTCTGGTAATCCTCGATCATCTGATAACGCTCTGAATCAAATGTATAGTAGTGCGCCTTCAAAGCTGTGTTACGCCACAAATTCTCACCCGGGATTGAAACACCGCTCTCCTTACTTGGAGCCCATACCGCTCTGATATTGAATTTATCCTTATTCTGTGTATATGGAGCATAGCTGAAGAAATCATCGGCAAAGCCCTTACAAGCAGCAATAAATTTATCCTTCTCATTCTCGGTATAACCCTCGGACAACAAAACGATATCTACACGCTTTCCTGGGTTTCCTGTGTAGTGAACATCAAAAATCTCCAACTCAGGTTTTGCCTTTCTTACGAAATAGCTGTCAACATCAATATCATAGCTAAACTTCTTGATCAACTTACCTGTCTTATACTCGCGAGTATAAATCTCAATGGTAACATCGTTCTTAGGATATGGGAATGTTACACCCTCGGGCATAGCCTTTGGAACAATCTTAGCCTCGGGAGTTGCAATCCACTCACTGAATAGAGTGCTATATCCACGAGAATAGATAACCTTGCCTGAAGCCTTATCGATAATCTTGAAGAACTGATTACCCATATCGCGCTCCTCTACCAAATAATTTTTATTACCTGCCCAATATGGCTCCTCGATTACCTCATCAAAGAAGTACATCTCGGTATTGGCATCGCCTGCATGATAAAAATCGAAACGCATTGTCTTCTCAAGGAAATAATCCTCGAATTTCACCTGTGCCGATAGCGCTGTAATTCCAACAAACGCACACGCACCCAAAATCAAAAGAAACTTTTTCATATTCGTTAATGTTTATAATTCCAAAACTTGAAAACCACCAAAAACTTTTTTTCGTAGTTACCATTGCAAAGGTAATAAAACTTGCATAACTTTGCATTAACAAAACAGATAAAATCAAGGTTAAATTTAAAACAAAAAGATTATGAAAAAATATCGTTGTACTGTATGTGATTGGGTATATGACCCACAAGTAGGTGACCCTGATGGCGGTATCGCTCCAGGAACAGCATTTGAAGATATTCCTGAGGATTGGGTATGCCCTCTTTGCGGAGTTGGAAAAGATGACTTCGAACCGGTTGAAGAGTGATTCAATGAGGAATGAACAATTAGGAATTAAAAAATTAAAGAGTTTCGCGATTGTGATGCGAAACTCTTTAATTTTTACCACTTTCACCAGTCATCTTATTTCACCTCATAAACCCCACTCACAGGATTACCCTTATCATCAACTCCATTCACCACAACTACATAAGAATCAACATCTGCACCGGCAGGGAATCGGAACTCGAAAGACTCATCTTTCTTAACCACCGCATTAGGATTCCAATAACGGGTTGCACCACCGCTATACGCAAACTCAACATCCTGTCTCTGCGCTCCATTTACTACTCGCTGAATATTAAACTTACGTTTCTTCTTTACAACAACATTGGTCGGAGTATTATCGGAAGAGGCTGTGAAACTTTTATATACCGAAGAAACATTGCGTTCTCCTCTATACCTATTAGTCTCTCCTGCAGAACCTAAAGCATCCGCACTACCCATAGGCATTCTAACCGACGATGGAGCTCCGGACATGGGATACTCATAAACATCCAGAACCACCTCTTTATCTGTCCATGCGTATGGATTTTTACTTGGAGAATCATGCACATCACATATCAAATCAGGTTCATCCTGCTTCAGCATAACATCATGAAATCCAACATCACCCTCCTTACGGGAATAGAAACGAGTTGCATTATCCCATTCAACAGGACACTCAATATAACCATTACCATCTGTGTAGGCATAATAAGCCCTATTATCCTCTCCTATAAAAGCAATTTTGGCATTTGCTTCAATTTTATCTTTTCGATTAACCACATATCCACTCAACACAGTACCTCGCTCCATATAGTAACGAGGAGTTGCATTATTGACAATACCATTGTTTGCTCTTTGCGCATTTTCCAATACACATGTTTCAATATCCTTGCTACCCTCTAAAATCATTCCCTTTTCAATAACACTAATAGTCAAATTTGCAAAATCAAATTCACCTAAATCAGAAGCGGATATTACAACTTGCCTATCACCACTACTATTAGATTTTTCATGTCTGTTATCAACAACTATATCCTTGACAAAGAAACTTGCCTCTCCTTGATTTTGCATCCAATAGGTAAATACACGTAACTTATATGTACCGTTAGACAGTGTTGGTTTTAATGGAATATAACCAGGAAATTTTCCAGAAAGAGTATCAAAACCAATCTTAACTCTACTCTTAATGTTACCGTCGGGATCAAGTAACTCCACATAAATCGCACGACTGTAATCTGCCAACTTCCCCTTTTGTAAATCAAATAGGTAACCACTCAAATATATTGTATCAGCCGGATTATATATATCTCTATCCGTCTGAACATACAAAGACTCATAATATGGCAATGCCGTACTCTTTAACAACCCCTCCAAATCACCTGCCTGCTGAGCTTTGACTCCGTTGCTACAAGCTACTATAACCAATAACAACATTAAACTAAGAAAGTGTTTCATACTCATGAAATTTAAGGTTATTCATAAATGATACTCTCTTATTAGGTATCATGGCACTAATATACAATAAAATTTTTCCGAAATCAAAAAATAATTGTCCTTTTTTGGGAATAATTCTCTCTAATTATCATATAACCCCAATTTTCAACAACGCCTGATAATATTTGACTATTTTTCTATTAATCCTACATACTTTTACAAAAAAAACGGCTGAACTTGCACGCAAATTCAACCGTTTTTCAACTTTCATCTTATTTCACCTCATAAACCCCACTCACAGGATTACCCTTATCATCAACTCCATTCACCACAACTACATAAGAATCAACATCTGCACCGGCAGGGAATCGGAACTCGAAAGACTCATCTTTCTTAACCACCGCATTAGGATTCCAATAACGGGTTGCACCACCGCTATACGCAAACTCAACATCCTGTCTCTGCGCTCCATTTACTACTCGCTGAATATTGCGTTTTTTCTTTGACTTAATATTCTTTTTTACAACATCATCATCTGCCTCACCATAAGTATTAAGCGAACCTGATTTACCTACGATTCCATTAGCCTGCACAACCGCCGCCGTAGCATCTCCCTCATTGGTAAGAACTGCAACAAAAGGGCCATGTTGTACTCCCATTCTATTCTCCTCTACATAACGAATCTTTTTATCTGTCCATCCTGTTTTATCATCAACTTCCGGTGCAAACAGAGGATATGGAGTATCATTGCATACCATATTCAAAAATTTGGCATCATCAGTCTTCAACACCACATCCAACTCATCAGAATAGACATATTTACGCTCCAAATTATAGGCACGAACATAGAAACGAGTGCCATATCCCCACTCTATCGGACAAACAACATGAGCATTTGCGTCTGTTTCTGCAAAATAAAATGTTCCATTGTCTCCATAAATCTTAAGTTTAGTATTTGGCAAACGCCCTCCTTTAAGTGTCTCCACATATCCACTCAACACTGCACTTAGTTCTATGGAATATTCAGGCTCCTTAATCGAAGAGACCTTGCCTACCAAACCATCAACATCAAATGGTTTATATCCGTTTCTATTGGGCGAGGCCTCACTTACAGCACTTGGAACTGCCACAACACTCACCGACACATTTGAACTTTTAATTTCTGAATCTGCCGGAACAGACAACTCAACTGTAACAGAATTAGAACTCCTTGACAATTCTAATTTTAAATCACTCTTCTCAGTTAATACAACCTCGCTCAAAACAGGATTTCCTCCAATACCAACCTTCTTAGTAAAGAAGTATTCTTTACCCAAATTCTGCATAAAATAGGTGTAACCGTTCAAGGTATAAATTCCACTTTTCAACTCCGCATGCAACGGGAAATAGCCATTGAAACTACCATTCGCAGTATCAAGTGCAACCTTTTCACGATGAAGAACCGCTCCACTATTATCAACCAGATCAACATAGATAAAGCGACTATTCAACATTTGTCTGTTCAACAATGCACTAAACAGATCTCCACGTAGAAACACGGTGTCTCCGGACTGATAATTGTTTCTATCAGTATGAACATACAAATTCTCATAATATGGCAATGCTGTATTCTTTAGCATCCCCTCCAAATCACCTGCCTGCTGAGCGTATACTCCCATGCTACCAAAGATAGTGCATAGCAACAAACACATAAGTTTTCGTTCCATAATATAATCTTAATTATTAAACATTCTTACTACTCCATACAGAAACCAACTTAGTAATTATTTATGTTAAAATTAGCATAATGAGTAATTAATTCATTAGCCTCCTCTGTACTATTGGCCTCAAAAAAACTTTGCTCTCCTACAAGATATCCACGTAATGTTAAATAAATTTTATTTTGAGGAGCAATCACTGACAGTTGAAAATTCACAGGTGACACTAGTGTTCCAGCTTCTCTCCACATAAGATACTTAGGAGTATTTCTTTCCATCTTTGTCGTAACTCCAATAATGCTAATTAACGCTCTATTTCTAGAAACAAATAACTTTTCCGAATATAAATACGATATAGTATAATGAATGTCTACCGATCCTTGTCCAACAGGACTAATAACTGTGTACTTACCTTTTATCTCACCCTCTTCAGGTTCTTGATAATAATCAAACCATTCATCTGGAAGATTTTCCCAACCGCTACCATTAACATAAGCCGTCGATAACGTATCTCCAATAATAACCATCTCCTCTGCAATTTGGGTATTCAACTCTAAATTTTCAATCTCATTGTTACAAGCTACTATAGCCAATAACAACATTAAACTAATAATGTGTTTCATACTCATAGAATTTAGGGTTATTCATAAATGATACCCTTTTATTAGGTATCATGGTCCAAATATAAAATAAAATTTCCAAAAATTGCAAAAATAATTGTCCTTTTTTGGGAACAATTCTCTTTAATTATCACAAAACCCCAATTCTCAACAACACATGATAATATTTGACTATTTTTCTATTAATCCTACATACTTATCATAAAAAACGGCTGAACTTGCACGCAAATTCAACCGTTTTTCAACTTTCATCTAAATAATCTACTAATCTTAACACCCACTTTAAGAAGCCAACGGCAGAATCAGTTCAACTATTCACTCCTAACTACCCATCTCCGCTCTTTTCCGAGCTTTCTGTTTTATTTCCGGAGTCACAGCTGCCTTTATTGCCTTATACGCCATAATCAAAACTGCCAAGTCATCAGTAAAACCTAAGCCTACAACAAAATCGGGAATAATGTCTGAAGGAAGAATAAAGTAACCCAATGCCCCGCAAATAATACCTTTATACTTTATCGAAACAGACCTACTTGTCACAGTATAAAACAGCAAATAGGCATAATACCGAAGTTTCGCCCCAGCTTTTTGCGCAACTCCGGTAACCTTCGCAAGAAATCCCTCCTTACTATAATACTTTCTGTACCTCTCCAAATCCATAAAACTCTCCTTTAATTAATCACCATCGACACCATCCAAGCTGCACAAGCATCATGATGACTCATAGTCTCGGCAAATGGAGTAACAGTCACTATCTCATAACCAAAGGCCTGTTGAACCGCAATGGAATTATGATACGGCACAACCCGATCGCCCTTTGAATAGAACAACTTGATTGGACGTTTCGGCCTCCACCCCTTGGTCAAATCATTCTTATCGAGCGCAGAGTAAAGAGCCTTGACAACTGCCGAATTATCATCAAACATAGCTTGACTTAAAATATCACTCAGATAAATCTCGTCATCGGCCAGATTATCGTTTACTGTTGTACGGACATTTTGGAAAAAGTATTCATTTATCTCTGTCGAGATGTAGTTTTTACTTCTTACCATTTTGTCGATTGTATCCTTGTGCTTCAAATAATTCTCCGAGAAAAAATCCACTTCACTAACTCCCCCGAAGAGCAATGGATAGGAATCGAGCATTGCCTTTAATGTTAACGGGAACACCAACGGATAGATTGTCTTTCCCGACTCCAAATAGTGCTCCATTGTAATTAATGGAGAGTAAGGCCCTGCACAACACGATGAATAATCAAAACGCCACTCCTTGGCAAACGAACCATGGGTATCCATATATTTGTGGATAGCCAATGCATTTCCTCCTCCTTGCGAAGCCCCCATCGCTGTCATTTTCCACCCCTCTGCCATAGGCGCCACAGCCAACGAATCAAACAATGCATAACCTGCAGTTAAAGCATCGAGCGAGTTTATTGCACAAAGTTCATGGTTCAAATATGGATGCACCATGCTCTTTGTTGAACCATATCCAATATAATCGGGCATTATTACCAATCTGTTCCCCAACATAAATGGCTCCATTGGGAATCCCACAGTGGGCGCATCTCCGTTGGAACTGATTGTATAGTGCTCCATAAGGGTAATGTTTTCGGGCGATATATCACACCACTCCTCGCCTTTGAAATATCCTAACCAATATATCATTGATGACAACTCTACCGAATTAGCATATTGGTCTGTACTGTTGTATAGAAATGAAATTTTTCTGAATGATAAATCCACATCACTACCCAGATTGTTAGCCTGCTTTATGTCATCGACATATTTTACAACCTGATTGTAAAGAGCATCATTCTGAGCTCTGGACTCATCCGACAGGTTTTCATTATCAAGCATGTTGGAGATAAACTCCAAAAGCGGATACTTTTTATCCTGCTGTATTGTAAATCTCTTCGATTGACTCAGTTTCAACGCTTGATTCATTGGATCCTCATTATTACACGCAACAGCCACCACTAATGCTATTAATAACAGAACTAACTTTAATATCTTCATCTATTTTATTTAACTATACTCTCACCTATTGCCTTACGATAATCTGCAATTGCGACATGCTGGTTATGCCATGCAGAAATCATTCCGGTATATGCAGCAATCCACGATGTTTGTGCTGACAATACATCAAGAATCGATAATTTTCCTTCGGTGTAACTATAGGTATTCAACTCCAGATTCTCATCGGCAATTGTAACATTCTGACTCGCAATCTCAATTTTACCAACATTTTCGTTCATTACAGTCCACGCCTCGGCAACCTGTCTATTCACGGCATCGATCTGTTTCTGAAGCTCATATTCACTGCTCTTCAAGTGGTTACGTTCAATATTCATACTTTTGTATCTTGCACCCCACTTGAATATTGGAACACTTAGTTTTACATAAAGAGCATGTCCCCAATAGCCCTTATTATCAACGTTCATTGATGAACTGCCCCATGTCTCACTCAATCCGGCATAGAGCGCTGGGTTGTAATCGGCAGCCACGCGCTTTACCTGCTGTTTTTGAAGTTTTACATTCAACTCGGCTATTGCTATTTCGGGGCGTAATGACAATACATTGCTGTATGAAACCTCGCCCGGAATCTCTAAATTCGATGAAATTTCATCCTCGACATCGATAAGGGTGTATGGGTCGCGTCCCATCATTATGTTCAAATTCTGCAAAGCCAACTCGTAATAGGTTTTGCTCTCAATCTCTTGCAATTTTGCCTCAGCCAGGCGACTCTCGGTTTGAATCAAATCGGTTTTGGCAATCTTTCCCTCGTTGTAACGAATCTCAACCACATCGCGCAAATCGGTGATGATTTGAACATAACGCTTTACAGCATTATACATACTCTTTTGAGCTACAGCACCCCAATAGGCCATTTCTGCTCCGTGCATAACATTTGAAACTGTTAAATCAATGGCTGCTTGTGCTGCCTGTCCCTGTAATTTTGCACTCTTTACATTACTTACAATTGCTCCTCCGGCATAGATAGGCTGAGTCAACTCGGCACCAAGTGAGAAGTCTTCACGCTCCAACGGGAAGAATATTTCGGTTGTGGGGATACCGTAATCACGATCGGCCAATGAGTATCTGAATATAGCCGCACCGCTAATTGCCGGAAGATAGGCTGTCTTTGCATATTTAATTGCACTCTGCACCGCCTCGTACTCTGCCATACTGGCCTTCAAATCCTGGCTATATTCCAATACCTGTTTCTTGAAGGTATGGATATTGACACTCTCCTGCGCAACTGTAGGGGAAACAAACAAAAGGGTCAGCAGTATCAATATATCTTTTCTCATAGCTTTACTATTTTATCTTGAAGAAAATACAATAACATACCGGCAATACCAGAATTGTCAGAAGTGTAGAGGCTAACAAACCACCCATAATGGTTGCTGCCATACCTCCGAACATCGAGTCTGCCAACAATGGAATCATTCCCAAAATTGTTGTACCCGACGACATTGATACAGGCACGATTCTGGTCTTCGTACTTTGAATCACAGCCTCAAGAGGGGCTACTCCCTCGTTAAGCTGAATTCCAATCTCATCGACAAGAACAATTGCATTCTTAATATTCATTCCTATCAATCCTAATAAACCCAATGTTGCAAAGAAGTCCAGGCTTTTGCCACAAAGCAACAATCCCAGTACAACTCCAATGAACATCAGAGGCAACATGCACATAATCAATACCGATTTTCTGTAACTATCAGGAAATAGAACCAATAGTGTAATAAACATTATCAAAACAGCAATGGGCAACTTTCCTGCCAATGCCTGCATTGTAATATCTTGCGATTCCATCTCTCCAAAGTACTTCATTCTGTACCCGGCAGGCAGTTCGATTGTCTCAACCAATGCCTTTACCTCATTGAACGAGGCCGCAGTGTTGCCTCCACGAGCCGGTGAACACTGTATACTCATTTTGCGTTCACGGTTAAAACGCTGGATTTGGTTATAGTCGTATGCTATTTCAGAGTAGTCAAGTACCTGCTCCAAACTGCAACTCTTTCCCGAGGCACTATAGACCGGAAGACTTTTAATGTCGTTCAAACTCTTTTTACCGATACTCTCATCCATTAAAAGAATTGGCAATGATTTATCACCCTTGCGATATGCTCCAAT
This sequence comes from uncultured Odoribacter sp., assembly GCA_964567845.1. Classification (GTDB taxonomy): domain Bacteria; phylum Bacteroidota; class Bacteroidia; order Bacteroidales; family Marinifilaceae; genus RGIG9079. The sequence goes on from CAZMOG010000026.1 coordinate 9,442, forward strand.
CGGCATACCCGATGTTGCAACACTCATTGCATTTGCCACATCGCTACGTGTCACGCCAAACATATCTCCCTTGTTTTGCGAGTACATGTGTTGCCACACCGGAACCTTAACACCCCAACTGTTTCTTACATCAATAACCGAATTGCATGAATCCTTTATCAACATCTCAGCCTTAGCAACCAACATTGCAAGGGTGTCAATATTGTGACCGATAAAGGCAAAGTCGATAGGAGCATCGGGCACAGGCGACAATGCAAAGAGCGACGATGTGGTCCTTATATCAGGGAAGTTTGCAACCATGTGGTTGTAGAATCGCTCTTCGACATCCGAGGTAACCTCAACATCGTTCACCTCTATCAAAACGTTGGCGTAGTTTGGCATAGGTCCGTATGCCGAACTTGCCAGATAGTATCTTACGGGCGAGGCTCCCATTGATATAGAGTAGTGAGTAATTTCCGGCTGCTCTGCCAACCACTCCTCCAGTTCAAGGACACTCTGTTTTGTTGAATGTATTCCGTAACCCTCCGGCAAAACCAAATCTGCACGGAAGTATGTTTTACTCATAAATGGGAAGAAACTCTTAGGCATTCTAGCCATTACCCAGAATGAGAGAATCAAAACTACAATAATTGTCAATACAGTTGCATACCTGTGCTTTATCAATTTTGCCAAGAAACGTTGGAACCAATTATAGAATTTAGTATCGTATGGATCAGATAATTTCTGCCCGGGCTTTACATCTTCAAGGATAAAGTTTCCGAAGGTTGTGGTCTGAGTCAAAGCAAAAACCCAACTCAAAGTCAATGATAGTGCCAATACCACAAACAACGGCTTAACAATCTCGGCCACAGAAGCCGGTGCCAAATATAGTGGCAAGAATGAACAGACTGCAATAAATGTTGCACCCGCCAATGCCCACTGTGGTTTCTGCGCACCATCGATCAAGGCCTGCCAGCGGCGCACTCCGCGACGCACTGCTATCTGAGCATTATCGGTTACTACAATAGCGTTATCGACCAGCATTCCCATTGCAATGATAAATGCAGCCAGCGAAGTTCTGTTTAAGCCCTCGCCCGTAAAGGTCATTAAAAGAAGTGTACCAGCCACCGAGAAGAGAAGCGACGAACCTATCAACCAACCTGCTCTAGTTCCCATTACAAGGAAGATGATTGCAATGACAATTACCAACGACTCTATCAAGTTGATAATAAATCCATTGTTCGCATCGTTGGCAATTATATTCTCAGGGTATAAGCTAACCAGCTCCATCCCCAGGGGCAATCTCTCTTTTACATCATTGATAATCAGATCAACCCTTGTTCCAACAGCCACCACATCATCTTTAGAACCCGATGCCACACCTATCCCCAAAGCATCTTTGCCATCTACACGCAACAACTGTGTTGGCGGATCATAGTAACCTCGCTCAACGGCTGCAATATCGCCCAAACGAACCTGCGTCCCTGTCGAAGTTGTTACAATCTGATCTTTAATATCATCGAGAGTTGCGTATGCACCATTGGCCATTAAACGTAACTCATAACTTCCGGTTTGAACCGAACCGGAATTGACAATAACATTCTGCTTTGCCAATACAGCTTTCAAGTGGTCAGGATTGATATTCATTGCAGCCATCTTGGCCGGCGAAATTTTTACATAGATAACCTCGGTCTGCTCACCATAAATGGTTACCCTATCAACACCCTCTACGGGACTGAGTAACATTTTCATCTCGTTTGCCCAGTCGCGCATATCGGTGTATGAGTAGCCCGGCTCTGCAACAAGAGCATAATAAATTCCATACACGGCTCCGAAATCATCATTGACCATCACATCGCCACATCCGGAGGGAAGTTGAGGTTTTATATTTAATACCTTTCTGCGCAGTTCATCCCATTTATTAGGCATCTCCTCGGGAGTTAATGTAGCCTCGAACTCTATGGTAATTTTTGAAATTCCAAAATAGGACTCCGACTTTACCTTGTAAACATCGGCCATTGCCTGAATTTCACGCTCAATGGGGACCGTTACCAACTCCTCTACTTCAAGAGGAGTTGCTCCCGGATATTGGGTTATAAGAGTTGCCTGTTTAATAACAAAGGGGGCATCCTCTTTTTTCGGCAGGCTAAAGAAGGCAAATACTCCTCCTATCAAAAAAATTGCAAGGAAGAAATAGATTACCTTCTTGTTCTCTAAGGAGTATTTAGGTATATTCATACATGCAGATTTTTACTTCGATAAAACACTAACCTTCTGACCATCATTAAGTAATGATGCACCTGCAACAACTACATTATCTGTTGGAGTCAAAGCAGCTTTTACAGCAACTCTACCACCTTCAACTACAATTGGTGACAACTCCACCATTACTTTTTTAACGGTTCCCGATGCAGAGTTATAAACCATTATGTATGTATCATTTCCTGTAGCAGCAGGTACAACTGCCGAAATCGGTAGCGAATACAGACCATTAAACTGACTATTCACAACATTGGCAATTACATTGCACGAGAATCCGACAGCCACCCTATAAGTTGACAAATCAAACTCGGGATCCACTATTTCCAATTTGAATGGAATTCCTGCACCATCGGGCGAGGCTGAGATAAGTTGTTTTAATTTACACTTGAATAATTTTCCTTGGTATGTATCAAATTCAACAAACAACTTTGTTTCGGGAGTAAAATAGAGTGCATTACTCTCGGGAACTGTAAATCTAATCTCCAAATCTTTGGGATTAACAATCTCAAGTACAGCTGTTCCTGCCACAACCCTATCATACCGATTGACAAATTTGTCTAAAATAAATCCATTGAAAGGAGCATAAATTTTAGTGTCATTTACATTTCGTTCAGCAATTTCGTAGGCACTTTTTGCGCTTTCGTACGAGGCTTGAGTAGTTTCATACTCCTGCTTTGAAATGGCATTGCGCTCATATAGACGCTCGGCACGTTTCAGAGCCTCGTACTGTGTTGCCATTGCCACCTTTTTGGCATTACAATCCAAAACAACCTCTTGAGGATCAAGCTCTATGAGCAAATCTCCTGTCCTCACTTTATCTCCTGAAGCTACATGTGTATTTAGAATCAAACCACCCATCTTAAATGCTAATTTACTTGATTGATTGGCTTGAACACTTCCTGTATAACTTCGTGTTATTGAGGCAAGATTACGTACTTGCTCGATTTTGACACTCTTTGGCAGAGAAACTTTACTCTCCACACTCTTTTTGCATGCAGAAACAATACATATTGTAGCAACACACATTCCAATCAAAAATCTATTCATATCGAATCTTTTTTTTTGCAAAAATAAATAAAAAGAGAAAAGTTAGAGAAGATTATAGCTATTTTTGTATTCAAATTTTTAAATATGGCAACAAAACACGGCAATAGAGTAAAAAAAAGAACTCCACGAAAGAGTAAAAAGAGAAATAAAGTAAGCTTGATGAACAGATTGACAGCCATTATGGTAATGGTTGCAGTTACGCTGTTTTTAAGTGGGACCATTACCCCAAAAGGGTGCAGTAGCGGCAATAGCGCCGAAGTTCCGAATGGAATAGAGATTCCCGGAAAGATTCATAATCGCCCGGAACAGATAATCAGACACGAGGGCTATACAGTCAGTTATAACGAAAAGCTGCGTCTGCCCAATTGGGTTGCTTATGAACTTATACCTTCCGAAATACAGGGAAACGAAGAGCGTAGCGATTCATTTCTTCCCGACCCGATGGTCCAGGGTGTATGCCCAACAACAAAGGATTATACTAGAAGTGGTTATGATCGAGGCCACATGGCTCCCGCTGCTGATATGAAATGGAGCGAACAGGCAATGGAGGAGAGTTTCTACATGACAAATGTATGTCCGCAATTACACTCAATGAATTCGGGGATATGGTTGGCGTATGAAGAGCGAGCACGTACGTGGGCTCAAAATGATACAATCTGGATTGTTTGTGGACCGATAGTTGAAAAAGGGGCCAAAACCATTGGCGAGAATAAGGTAGCCGTACCAACATATTTCTACAAAACATTTCTGAAAAGATATGGTGATTCATTCTCGTCATTGGCAATTTTGTGTCCAAATGTAGCAGAAAGAAAAAAGATGCGCGACTATGTTGTCTCTGTTGATTATGTAGAGCAACTTACCGGTATAGATTTCTATCCTGCCCTGCCCGACTCTACTGAAAATCAGATAGAGGCCCTCACTCCATACAAAGTTTGGAATATCAAGTAGTACGTCTGTACTCCGGCAACCACAAAATATGTTGAACCACTCCGCGAAGCACCAGATAGGTCAAAAATGCAAGCCACAATCGGTCATTATTGTACTGCTCCGACCAAATCTGTGACCAAGACTCCGGTACCACAATTGGCGGAACAAAGAGAATTGCAAAAAAGGCAATAGCAGCAACAAGCATTGCCCAAAACATCTCTTTTGTGGCAGTTGCACCTATCAGGATTCCATCCCATAGAAAGGCGGCAAATCCACACAAAGGCACTGCCAATACCCAATAGATATAGCGTGTCGATGAATTCAAAACTTCGGCATTATCGGTTAATAGCGAAAGAAACTCCTGACCACCTACCAGATATGCAATAGTGAATATTGCCATTACAAGTGTACTCCAACGGAATAGATAATTTATTGCCTTTCTGCGTAAAGCAAACTCGGCAGCACCGGTATATCTGCCAACCAATGACTCTGCCGCATATGCAAAACCATCAAGAATGTATGAGAATATTGTAAAGAGTTGCATTAGCAAAGTATTGACAGCCAAGACAGTATCCCCTTGTTTACCTCCCATCCACGTAAAGATTGTAGTGACCGATATAAGACATAAGGTACGAAAGAAAATTGCACTATTAAGGGTAAAAAAGCTGCGCATCTCACGCAAGTTCAAGGCCTCGCTCAATCTGCACATCATCAAAGAAGAACGGTAACTTCTAAACCATAAAGCAATTGCAATTCCCACTCCGGCATATTGTGCAATAAGAGTTCCAAGAGCAACTCCCTCGATTTTCATATCAAAAACATAGACCAAAATAAGGCTGGCACAGATATTTACAATATTCATTACTATTGCAATAAACATTGGATATTTGGTATTCTGCATTCCAATAAACCAGCCATTAAAGACATACAACCCAAGCATGGCTGGTGCTCCAAGAAGGACAATTTTGTAGTATTTAGCTGCCAATTCCGCAACCTGAGGCGAGGCATCGATAAAGAGAAATATAAGTTTCTCAATCGGCACCATCAACAGTATTAGCATAAGCGAGGCTGCAATTGCAACCCCCAGAGCCTGAACCAATATGCGCATCTCCCCGGCAATATCATTACGCCCGAATGCCTGTGCAGTAAGTCCACTCGTTCCCATTCTCAAGAAGCCGAAATTCCAATACAGCATATTGAAAATCAGACCTCCAACGGCTATTGCACCTATATAGGCTGTTGAGTCGAAATGTCCTGTAATGGCAACATCGACCAACCCCAAAAGAGGTATCGTAATATTGGAGACTATCGATGGAGCCGCCAAGCGCAATATTGCCCTATTCATACTCCAATTAAATTAAAAATTGCGTGCTTGTCATTCGGATGGAACCAATGTATTGATTTGTCGCGCTTAAACCAGGTCATCTGTTTACGTGCATAGTGACGCGAATTTCTCTTAATCAAACGTATCGCTTCATTCAGGTCATACTTACCATCGAAATGCTCAAACAACTCTTTATATCCCACAGTATTAAGAGCATTTAAATGTCTATCAGTATATAACCTTCGGGCCTCCTCTACCAACCCCTCTTCCACCATTATATCCACTCGTTTGTCTATTCGTTCATAGAGCTCCTCACGTTCGCGTATCAAGCCAATTTTCAAAATATCAAACTCTCGTTTTTTTATACTCTTGCTACGCAATTCCGAAAATGGTACACCTGCAACTCTGCATACCTCTACAGCGTGAATTACCCTCTGTGTATTATTCAAATCAACCTGATCATAAAAAACAGGATCCAAACACAACAACTCCTCTCGGATTGGGTCTAAACCATGCTCATTAAAGGTCTGCATCAACTCGTTACGCAATTCTTGAGGAATGGATGGTATCTCATCTATGCCATTACACACTGCGTCGATATACATCATTGAACCACCACACATAACCACATCTTCATGCCCCTCTTTAAACAGTTCATGAATCTTTTTAAGCGCATCTTGTTCAAAATGCCACGCATCGTATGGTTCAACAACACTGCGGCATTGAATAAAATGGTGAGAAACCTGTGATAACTGCTCATCTGTGGGCACAGCAGTACCTATTCTCATCTCCTTGTATAGTTGACGCGAATCACAACTGACCACCGAGGTTCTTAATCCTTTTGCAACCTCGATACACAAGTCGGTTTTGCCCACTCCCGTGGGGCCCAATAGCACAACCAACCTCATTTAACCGAATTACATTGTATCCAAGTAGTTATCCAAACTTTCAAAAGTTGTGCGAGAACCGCCTGAACCATAGTTATCAAACTCGTCATCGTAGCCCTCTTCGTCGAATTCTTCGCCATAAATATCATTCTCCATATCTGCAAAGATATCGTCATCGCCTCCACGTTGCTCTGTCTGTGATTCAGTAGGGAAAAGATTATCTAAATTATCATCGGTACGCTTGTGGATAAAGGCCTTTACCAAACTCTTAATTACGGGTATTCTTCCTGTCAATGACAAACATTTGGGAATAACCTCGTCATCATCGGCAAAGTAACCTCCATCATACTCTATTTTAATGTACTCGTCGGTCGGGACATCATATACATAGATAAACTCCATACATGAAGGATTAATAACCTGACGAATTCTTGTGTCAGACATCACCAATGGAGCTGCATCATCATTCTCACCTTGGTCAAAACCAAACATTGAGATTTCACGTTTTCTGTTTCCATCATCGTCCAATGTAAAGAAAACCGGCATATTTGACGGATCAAAATGCAATGTACATGCTATAAAATCGCTTAAATCTGCAAAAGTTTGGTCTGAATCGATTGCAATTTCGCATCGAAAATCCTCTCTTTTAGGTAATGTTAGTACAAATTTGTAATTCATAATCAACTAATTATTTGATTGCCCCTATTACGTTTAATAAATAGAGAAAGTTATGCTACAAATATATGAAAATCTATTTTGGATTTCGTACCTTTGCGTTATAAAACTGCGTAAAAATTTTTAACTGCCAAAATGACATTTATTAAGACATGGCATAATTTTTGCGCTCAACAGAGAATAGTAATAACAACAATAAAAAATAATGCAGACAGAGCTCCTGACAACTAAAATAATCGAGGCACTTGAAGATACTAAGGGCAAACACATCGTAAAGATGGATTTTTCCAAAATCTATAATAGTTTCTGTAAAGTGTTTGTAATATGTCACGGAACATCTACAACTCATGTATCGGCATTGGCAAACAATGTTGATGATTATATTCGGAAAGAGTTGGGAGAACATCCATTGCACATGGAGGGATATGATAACTCAAGTTGGGTTGTAATCGACTATGGCGATGTCGTGGTTCATATTTTCCTTGAGGATGAGCGTGACAGATACAGATTAGAGGAGTTATGGGCCGATGCCCGTCTCACCGAGTTTAAGGAGGTTATGTAATTTAAAAGTATGGCAAAAGATCAGAATTTTTTACAAAGAATTTTCAGTGGCTATTGGGTTTTTCTTATGATAGTCACACTTTTTATGGCATTTCAATGCATGAGTACAAAGAAACCTGCAGAAACATACCAGCAGGAATTTATGAATAAAATGCTTCCTGGTGGCGATGTTGCAAGAATTAACATTATCCGTGATAAAAACATTGTAAATGTAACTATCAAAGCCGATAGTGTTGAAAACTACTCAATGCTTAGGAGTCGCGGTTTTAAAAATGGCTCAAAAGGACCGCACTACACCTTTACTGTTACCGATATAGGCGAGTTTGCAGAACGATTCCACAAAGCCCAAGAGACCATTCCCGGTGCAGAGCAAATTAAGGAGAGTTCTACCGATGGTTCAGGTTTAAGCAACATTCTTTGGACCATAGGACCATTGGTACTAATCATTGCCTTCTGGATCTTTATGATGAGAAGAATGGCCGGTGGTGGCTCAGGTGGTTCCGGCGGTGTGTTCAATGTAGGAAAATCACAAGCAAAACTATTCGATGCCGGTACATCGCAAAAAATCACCTTTAAAGATGTTGCAGGTTTGGCCGAGGCAAAACAAGAGGTTGAGGAGGTAGTATCGTTCTTGAAACAACCGGCAAAATATACACGTCTTGGTGGAAAAATTCCAAAGGGAGTTCTTTTGGTAGGTCCTCCGGGAACAGGTAAAACCTTAATGGCAAGAGCCATGGCCGGCGAGGCCAATGTTCCATTCTTCTCACTATCGGGTTCCGACTTTGTTGAGATGTTTGTTGGAGTTGGTGCATCAAGAGTAAGAGACCTGTTCAAGCAAGCCAAAGCCAAGGCTCCATGTATTGTCTTTATCGACGAGATTGATGCCATTGGTCGTGCGCGAGGAAAGAATTTGAATATGGGCGGTAACGACGAGCGCGAGAATACTCTAAATCAACTTCTTACCGAAATGGATGGATTTGAAACCAATTCAGGTGTAATTATCGTTGCAGCAACCAACCGTGTTGATATTCTTGATAGTGCTCTGCTTCGTGCAGGACGTTTTGACCGTCAAATTAATGTTGATCTTCCTGAGTTGAATGACAGAAAGGAGATATTTGCAGTTCACCTGAAGAACCTGCGCAAGAGTAATGATGTTGACATTGACTTCTTAGCTAAACAGACCCCGGGATTCTCGGGCGCAGATATTGCCAATGTTGCAAACGAGGCTGCACTTATTGCTGCTCGTAAGGACCACGACTCGGTTGATAAACAGGATTTTCTTGATGCAATAGACAGAATCATTGGAGGTCTTGAAAACAGAAGCAAGATTATTCAGCAAAGCGAGAAACGTGCGATTGCTATTCATGAGGCCGGACATGCTACATGTTCATGGCTTTTGCAACATGCTCACCCATTATTGAAGGTAACCATTGTTCCACGTGGTAAAGCATTGGGAGCTGCATGGTATTTGCCAAAAGAGCGTCAAATCACAACTCGTGAACAGCTTATGGATCAAATGTGTTCACTTCTTGGTGGAAGAGCTGCAGAAGAGTTGACATTCGGACAAATATCAACAGGAGCTCAAAATGATTTAGAGCGTAGCACTAAACAGGCATACGCTATGGTGTCAATATTCGGTATGAGCGAGAAGGTAGGAAATGTAAGTTACTACGACTCCACCGGACAGAGTGGTTATGGATTTACCAAACCATACTCTGAAAAGACTGCCGAATTGATAGACAAAGAGGCTAAAGAGTTAATAGACAGTGCATACAACAGAGCAAAAGAGTTGCTATCTACTCACAAAGAGCAGCATGAGCAGTTGGCACAACTTCTTTTGGAGCGCGAAGTAATCTTTAGCGACGACCTTGAAAACATCCTTGGCAAGCGTCCATGGGCAGACGAAGATGAGAATTCCGAAAAGGTAAAACTTGAAGGTGAAGAGACAAAAGAAAATGAGGAAGTAAAGAGCGAGTAAAATAACATATTGGTGTGTGATGAGCAAGTTTAACGATTTACTGAAACGCAGTATCAGCGGACTGATTTTTGTTGCATTGGTTACTGCGTCGATATTTATGGGAAGATGGTACTTTGCTGCCTTATTCTTATTGGTAACACTATATGCATGTTACGAATTTAAAAAGATGCTGGTTCATCTGAATATTCGTTTATGCACTGCTCCACTATTGATTAGTGCAGGATTGTTATTCATTTCCGGGTTTCTGCACACAGAGTATAACATATTGTGGGGGTACGTTTTAACAATACTCTCGATATTCGCAATAATGGTTGTGGAACTTTACCGTAAAAGAGTACATGCAATCCATAATGTAGGACTTGCAATTTTTGCACTTTACTATATTGCTGCCCCATTTACAATGCTACTTTACTTTCCCGGTATCAGAACACATTGGGGACTAGAGTGGCGCCCACTAACTGTATTTATGCCATTCATTGTAATATGGCTTAATGATACATTTGCTTACCTATGTGGAATTACAATGGGTAGACACCGACTTTTTGAACGCTTGTCCCCCAAAAAGAGCTGGGAAGGTGCGATTGGAGGAGGCTTGATAGCAATTGCCGGAGGTACAACAATTGCCTGGTTCTTTGCCCCTGATAATGTGATAAATGCAGCGATTATATCATTATTGGTAGTTGTATTTGGAACTCTTGGTGATCTTTTCGAATCTATGATCAAAAGAACTATCGAGATTAAAGATTCAGGACACTTTATGCCTGGACACGGAGGAATACTTGACAGGATGGATTCTTTACTATTTGCCATTCCGGCAGTATTCATCTATTTAATAGCAGTTTACTTAGTATTTGTTTAATAAGTAATTATTATTACTTTTGTGCTATGAAATTACACAGAGCCGGATATTTAATAACACTAAAGCTTCTTATTGCTGCATTGGTACTGCTTATCATTGCCAACTTCGTTATTGAAGATGCAACAACAAGATATATCACCTATGGATTGATTGCCATTGTATATGTGGCATTGGTTTCGTTTTTTAGAAAACCTAAGAGATATGTTACAATTCAAGATAACGCAATTCTGTCATCGGTCGATGGCAAGGTTGTAGTTATCGAAGAGACATTCGAAAAAGAGTGTCTTAAGGAGCGTTGCATACAGGTTTCTGTATTTATGAATGTAAACAACGTTCACATAAATTGGTATCCCGTTAATGGTAAAGTTAAGTATGTACAACACCATGACGGACACTTTAAAAAGGCATACTTGCCTAAATCATCGGAACTTAACGAGAATACCACCATCCTAATCGAACGTCCCGACGGTAAAAAGGTTGTAATGCGTCAGATAGCCGGAGCTGTTGCTCGACGTATTGTTACCTATGCAACACCGGAATGCGAGGCTCGACAGGATCAAGAGGCCGGATTCATTAAATTTGGTTCACGAGTAGATCTATTCCTACCATTGGACACTCAAATTAAAGTTAAATTGGGCGACAGAACCAGAGGTTCACAAACTGTTATTGGCTACTTTGCCCAATAAAATCACCTATCATGTCGGTACATAAAGAGATTAAAAAGGTTACGACCCATGTTGTTTCAGATATGAAACAGCGAGGAGAGAAGATTAGTATGATTACAGCCTACGACTACTCTATGGGAACTATCGTAGATACTGCAGGTATTGATGTAATCCTTGTCGGTGACTCTGCTGCCAATGTTATGGCAGGATACGAGACCACCCTACCTATTACATTGGACCAGATGATCTATCACGCAGCATCGGTAGTTCGTGCAGTAAAGAGAGCATTGGTTGTTGTGGATTTGCCATTCGGAACATACCAAGGAAATAGTCGCGAGGCTTTGGCATCGGCTATTAGAATTATGAAAGAGACCGAGGCTGATGCTATCAAACTTGAGGGAGGAGAAGAGGTATTGGAGTCTATTCAAAGAATATTGACTGCCGGAATACCAGTAATGGGACACCTTGGATTGACACCTCAGAGTATCCACAAATTCGGAACTTATAGTGTTCGCGCAAAAGAGGAGGCAGAGGCCCAGAAGTTGATTCACGATGCAAAACTTCTTGAAGAGGCCGGTTGTTTCGCATTGGTATTGGAGAAGATTCCTGCAGCGTTGGCAACCAAGGTTGCAAAAGAGATTTCTATTCCGGTAATCGGAATTGGAGCCGGAGGTGGAGTTGATGGTCAGGTACTGGTACTTCACGATATGTTGGGAATCAACAACGGATTCTCACCACGATTCCTACGCAGATATTTGAACCTATTCACCGAAATGACCGGTGCGGTAGGTAGATATATCGACGACGTCAAGAATGGTGACTTCCCTAACGAACAGGAACAATATTAAAAGTAGAAAAATGTTAGAGGTATTATACGAAGATAATCACATTATTGCTGTAAACAAGCGTGTTTCAGACATTGTACAAGGAGATAAGACAGGCGATGAGCCACTTAGCGAAAAGGTTAAGGCCTACATTAAAGCCAAGTACAATAAGCCGGGCGATGTGTATCTTGGAGTGCCCCACCGTGTTGACCGTCCGGTTAGCGGAGTTGTTGTGTTTGCAAGAACAAGCAAGGCATTAACAAGATTAAATAAGATGTTTCAGGAGAAGGAGCGCGAAATTAAGAAGATCTATTGGGCAATTACCTGTGAACAGCCACAAGAGGAGGAGAGCGAGTTGACACACTACCTTGTCAGAGATTCTGAGAAAAATATAACAAAGGCATATACACGTCCACAGGCACATGCAAAGGAGGCTAAATTGTACTATAAACTGATTGGAAGTTCTGATCGCTACTACTTCCTTGAGGTACAGTTATACACAGGCCGTCATCACCAGATTCGTTGTCAATTGGCAAAGATTGGATGCTCTATTCGCGGAGATTTGAAATATGGTGCTCCACGCTCTAATCCCGATGGTGGAATTAGCTTGCATGCACGTTCAATCTCTTTTGTGCATCCTGTAACAAAAGAGCAACTGACAATTACTGCACCTGTTCCCAAAGGCGATAGTTTATGGAAATTGCTCGATGACTCGCAGAAAGCAAAATAATAAAAAAATCTTGAGCTTGGCTCAAGATTTTTTGGTAACGTTGCCAAAAGTGGTTGGTAGAAGTTAACATAATTATTTAATA
>CAZMOG010000027.1:0-21836 GCA_964567845.1 uncultured Odoribacter sp.
TATTAAATAATTATGTTAACTTCTACCAACCACTTTTGGCAACGTTACCAAAAAAAGAGAGAGTGAGATCAGCGGTTCATAGAACCAATATCTCACTCTTTTGTTTTTATTAAAATCTCCTCCTAAAATTCAGGGCGTGTTGCCTGCTCGATGATTTGCGAAGGTATAGAGTCGCACTTAATATATTGTGCAACATCGTTCTCGTTACCATCAACAGTCCATACCATAGAGCCGGTTTCAAGCATATCTGTAATGATATAATCATGATTCCAATCGCCATTCTCGAAGTGGTATTTTCCGGAAATTACGTATCCTTTGTAGTAATCTTTATCCAGCTCAAAGCTTCCTGTAATTTTGCGTCCATACATGCTGTCAAAGTTCTGGTATATAACAAAACTCTTTTCTGAACGGTCAAAGGTGATGTACATGTAGGTTCCGTCGGGAAGCTCTTCGCCATTCCACTCCTGAAGCATCCAGTTGCCGTGCAGGGTAATGTAGTTAACCTCGATAGTTGGAATTTCCACCTCGTTTTCATCGTCTGAGCAACTGATAAAACAGGTTGCCATTAGGAGCATTGGAACTATTTTTAGCAGATTCTTCATATTTCTCTATTTTTCTATTGTTACTTTTATGATTCTTTCAATTGGTTGTGCCTCTACTCCCTCAATTTTGAATGTAAATTGGGACGAGGTTTCGTTTTGGGGAATTAATGCACCATTAATTGTTATCAGCAGCTCTCCTTCACAATTTGGTTCAAGAATTTCCGGTTTACATTTAAATGTTGCATAGGGTGGCAGATCTGAACAGCTCAACTTTAATGGAATGGAACCGCTGTTGGCACATACTATTGCCATTGTGGGATTCATGCTTCGTGTTATTGTTTCAAATGATATGCGCTTGTTCTTAATTCGAAGGGCGCCCATGCGAAATGGAAGGTGCCTCCATTTATCACTACTTTTAACATATCCCTTTAACTCTACAATCGTTGTGGGTTGTTTCGAGCTGATATTTGTATAGATATAGCTCTTTACCTCAACTTCCCCCTTTTCATTTCTCGGAGAGTATGTGAGAGTTATATTTTGCTCTTCTCCACTCTTTATGGTGCCGGTATCGAACCTTGCAACAGTGCAACCACAAGTAGTCCTTATTTGAGTAATATTCACATCCCGTCTACTTAAATTTTTTACTGTGAATGTGTAGTTGGAAGGTGAATCATTATCGTTAAGGGTTCCCATATCTATAACCTTCGTGTCTATTTTAAGATAGGAATCTCCATTAACAAGAGGATTTGGATTCACAAGAGAGTCAATCTGCGCCCTTGTCAGCGGAGTCTTTACCTGTCCTATTGAAAGGACAGGTAAAAGTATTCCAATCAGGTAAATAATAAAACACGAATTAATTTTCATCACAACCAACCGTTATCGTTGCTGTTTTCACGTACAGTAATTGTAATTGTCTGCTCCTTATCGTTGCCAATCTTGATTGTAGCAGTTGTCATTCCGCACTCAATTCCATTTACTGTTAGTATGGAACCGGTGACTGTTGCAGTAGCAACGTTTTCGTTCTGTACCGTGCAACCAAATGACAGGCTTTCACCATTAAGGAATATCTTTGCCAAGTCAATACTGTGGTTGCTTTGAGGTGCAACATAGATATTGGGAATTCTCATATCCGAACCACTGTTGTCAATTGCTTTAAGCAATGCACCTGCATCGATAAGTTTTCCCATTTTGCCACGATAATCAGAAAGGTTCATCTTGGTTATTGAGAATCCCGGAGATGTATGGTTGTAGTTGTACTGCTTTTCACCTACAAAATATCCATCCAAATCGCGGGCAGTTTCAATCATAAGTTGAACATACTCTTCGGCCTTGAAATGACGACGTTGTTGTGCTGCGTATGCCAAGCCAAGAGCTGCAACTCCGGATACGTGAGGACATGACATTGAGGTACCCTCGTAATATCCATATGATGGTTGACCGTTCTCAACAATGGTAGAAAGAATAGAACCCATGCAGTTGTGCATATCATAGTTATCCTCGTTCTCGTCTATTGTTCCATAGTACTCTGTATCACCGCCGGGAGCCGAGAATACAAGTCCCTCGTCGTAGTTAGAGTAACATGCAGGAGTATAGTCGGCAGCCAAAGCACCAACAGATACACATTTTGAGTATTTGGCAGGGAAAGCCGATGACTCTGAATACTCATTACCACAAGCAAATATTGCAATTCCTCCCTCAATAACTCCGTTTGGATCTCCTGCATTATTTATGAAGTAGTCAATAGCATCCTTCTCCAATGGGTACATATTTCCCCACTCCTCTTCGGTTGCCGGACCCGGTGTGTAGCCTAGAAGCATATTGGCATTGGCAGAGTTGTATCCCCAACTGCATTGGATAATTACAGCCCCGTTGTCGGCTGCATATTTAATTGCAGCTGCCTCTTGAGCCAGTGATACACTGTACTCGCCATCGATAACCTGGCATGACATGATTTTGACTCCACCCTGGCCGTTTGAACCTCCGGCAATTCCGCAAACTCCAATACCGTTGTCGTTTACTGCAGCAATAGTTCCTGCTACGTGAGTTCCGTGGCCGGTGTCATATTGTGAGCTCCATGAAATAACACTTGAGTTCTTTACAAAGTTATATCCGTGGCGGTCACCTTTGTATCCATTCCCGTCAGCATCAATGTCTGAACCAATTACCTCGTCAGGGTTTGTCCACATGTTGGCCGCCAAATCAGGATGACTCCACATTACGGCCTCGTCCAAAACAGCAACAATAATCGATGGGTCACCGGTACACATCTCCCATGCCTCTTTGCAGTTTACATCGGAACCCTCCTCGGCAGGAGCCCACTCCTTTTCGAATGGGTAGTTACCGCTGTTGATATAACCCCACTGGTATTGCAATCCGGGGTCGTTAAACTTTGCAGCAGCACGTGAAATGTGTGCATTCATCTGCTCGTTGCCTATAAGTACCGGTTTTTTTCTATTTTTATCAACAGGTAGTGGACTGTTACATTGAATCTTCTCAATAACACTCTGCTTTGAAAGTAGCTCTATGGCTTTATTTAAATCAATATTACTATCGAACTTAACCAGATACCACAAGTGAACACCTGCATTGCGAGCCTTATCCTCGGTTTTGGTGTTTACAGGGAAGATTCTTTCAATAGAATAAACTTTCAACTCATTAAGTGCCGCATCCAATTCACTGTTTCCTGAACGGCTATCGTTAGCTCCTCTGCTATCCAAGTATGAATCCATCTTTTTAGAGAAGAGTACCATTAACTCTCCCTCAATGGCATTGCTCGGAACGTATGTTGAACCAACTTTGTCAAAGGTGATTTCGGTAGAACCGTTACCATTTATGGCCTGCTCGCTACATGCCATAAGGCACATAGCAAGGGCAATTCCAATTATATTTATCTTTTTCATATTCATTTACTCCTCCTCCCTCTCTTCTTTCATTTCATACTTATCTCGATAGCCAGGGAAGAATTCGTAGTAGTACTCGT
Organism: uncultured Odoribacter sp.; assembly: GCA_964567845.1. Lineage (GTDB taxonomy): Bacteria > Bacteroidota > Bacteroidia > Bacteroidales > Marinifilaceae > RGIG9079. The sequence goes on from CAZMOG010000027.1 coordinate 3,523, forward strand.
AATCCTTTGGCGCATTGGGGAATCCTACAACCTTACCGTTTGAATCAATACCTCCATCGTTTTGTGGGAAAATTAGTGACTCAGGGAACCACTCCATTAGATATGGGTGATAAAGCAACCAGTCAGGTGCATTTCCTGTAAAGTAGTTAAGGTTGATACTCAATAGTTTCATGTTTGGCAATATCTTTGGGATATTGCTGTTTACAAGATTCTTAAGAGTATCTCCTCCAAACTTGTCTGCATCCTGCTGGGTGTATCCCTCAACACCGTCAACTCCGATTGTGAAGTTTGGTAGAGGCCCCTCAATATAGTTGTTGGATAGTCTCAACTCCTCAAGGTTATCCCAGCGTAGCAAACGCTCAATATCGGAACTTGTAGAGGTGTTGATAAGAAGACCAAGTCCATCTCTATCTGCGTATTCGCTTTCACGACGCAAATCCTTCACAGTCCAACGTTTGTTTGCAATGAAATTTAATTTTTTCAATGCCGGGAAGTTTTCCGGGGTTAAAATGTCGGGAATAGAACTGAAGTTGTTGCTTACCAAATCAAGAACCTCAAGAGTGTTACCCAATTTTACAAATTCATCAGGAAGTGAAACCAATCCATATGCACCAATTTGCAACTCTTTCAAGTACTCTAAGTTACAGATGTGTGTGTCCAATGGAATGTTGAGCAACATTGTATTTACGTTTCCGTAGAAGCTAACCTTCTCGGCATACTTCAAGTAGCGTACCTCTTGTGGAATAGACTCTTTGGTATTTACCATGTAGTAACTGAATTCACGTACACGGCCAACAGCCTCGTGACATGGTAGGGCAGTGTCGGTCGCCTCCCAAAGTTTCACATGGCTCCAGTTTCTCATATTCTCGGAGCAGTCAAAACTTCCCATGTACTCAACTCTCTCGGCAATGGTAATCAGTGCAAGTGAGTCGCCGGCTCTGTTGTCCTCGATAACGGGCGAGCCCTCTTGAGTAATGGTCAATACCGATGGATTCTTTAACTCATCGCCCTCATTTGCAGGGACAAAGTGAATTTTTGCCATACGCTCGGTAAACTCGGGGTTCATTTTCCACTCGAATTCCAATTCCAAGGTTCTTGGACGTGCTCCACGCTCCAACTCTATGGTATATTTTGGAACAGTCAGCCATTTGGTCTTTTCATTCTCGGCATACTCAACCTCAACGTTAAACTCAACATTGGTTGTGATTTTTGCCTTAAACTTTCTTTCGCTTGATTTTGCCGATGCCTTTAATGAAACTTGTGGTTCTTCAATAACAATCTCTTTGTCAAAACCTGTCTGATATACAGGAATCTCCTTTACATCGTAACCTACAGGTGAGAAGCGTATAACAGCTGTACGCATGTTATTGACGAGTGAAGAGTCTATAACAATCTTACACTTGGTATCTCCAACTCCATTTGCAGGCGAAATGGTAATCCAAGGTTCGCTTGATACTGCAACCCACACACTTTCGCTGCTTACATTAATAATATCCTGACCGCCTTCACTACCTACGGTAATCTCTTGTTTGTCAACATTGAACCCGAGGATATCTTTCTCGTCGTCCTGACATGCAGTTACGGTGCAAAGAGCCGAAACAAGGAATAGAACTATTTTCAAGTAATTTTTCATATCTCTCTGATTTTCGGGTTATTTCTCAATGTCAAGGTAGTCGCAACCGCGAATATCTTGTGTTTTATCATAAATCAACAAATAGTAGCCATATTGGATATAGGCACACACATCGGTAACATCAATAGAGATATTGGGGTTGTCCTTGATCTCCAGAATTCTGATGTATGGCGATATTGTATCCTCGATTTTACGCAAATCATTTGAGCCAATGTAAAGGGCTACCATGCTTGGACTTTGATAGATTCCTGTAGGCCACTCCTTCAATGTGCGGTTACCATGCTCGTCACGCTGGTGGCGAATACCGAATGTTGAGATGTATGCACCGTCGAATGGCTCGTATGGGAACTCTTCGAAACAGTTGTAGCTGACATCAACTCCATACAGGTATGGCATGTTGCGTGCATAGAAATCTTTTGGAAGCTTTTTCAACTTGTTATAACTCAGATCAAGAGTCAAGATTCCGTATGAGTATTTACCGGTAAGTGAGCCCTCAGGAATTTCTGTCATTCCGTTTCCGGCCATATTCAATGTAGAGATAGGAGAATCGGAATTCATAATTTCCGCAGGCATTTTGTCGAACTTGTTATATGCCAGACTCAATGAGTTACAGTTATATCCGCGGAAATTTATACCGTTCTCAATCGATGAAATCTTGTTGTTTGAGAAGTCTACAGATCCCATGACATGAATCGATTTTGCATTGAAAATATCTGGCAAAACGGTCAACTCATTATATGTACATGTGAAACTCTCCACATCGTAGTATCCGAAGAAATATCCCTCGTCATCGCCCTTAATCTCCTTAATCTTATTGTAATCCAGATAGAATTTTGTCAAATTGATCTCTTTTCCAAATGGGTGAACTATCTCAATCTGATTGTTGGTACAATCCAACATACTCAGTTGGGTCATTCTGTTCAAATAGCTCTTTTCCGGGAACTCTTTAAGGTTGTTATATCCCATGTAGAGAATCTGAACCTTAGAACCCGATGCTCCATCAATCAATGCCTCCCAGTCACTCTTGAGTTGTTCTGCAGAGATGCTCTTGTTGCAGGCAATGTTAAGTAGTTGAATTTCGGGCAGACCAGCAAGGAAATCCATTGGTAGGGCAGTAAGATTAGGACAGTTGTATATCTCCAAATCGGTCAATGTCTCCAAGTTAGCCCAACTCAGTTCATTGCGTTCAGCATAATATGGAGACTCCTGACCAATCTCAACGAAGAAGTTTTCGTGAGTGATAGGGCTATTTGCAATATAGAACTGTTGCAATTTGGTCAATCTCATCATAGCCTTTGATATACCTGTTATTTGGTTTGTAATGCTACCAAACTGTACATCTTTGGTATTGATACGGTTTCCATATCTGATAGGAGCCATGTCAGGATTGCGGTTAATTCCTTCTTGTAGAATGTCTGACAATCCTGCACGAATATCTCTCTTCAGGAAGCGCTCCTCGTAATCGTGTCTTATGCGGTTAAGCTGCTCGGCGTTGGCCTTACCCGTGATATCCTCGAATAGGTGGCCTCCCAGTAACTCGTCGTGAGTTCCAAGTGCCAATACCTCAAGCTCGGTTAACTGTCCAATAGCATCGGGAACAACTCCCTTTGCTCCCATTCCCGCAAGTGAAAGACTTGCAACACGTCCATTGTTTAGAAGTGCAACTCCGGGCTGGTCTCCCCACAGGTCAACATCTTTGTCAAAACTCCAATTTGCACCATTCTGTGCTGCTTCGCCATAGTAGTGCCAGTTAGGACCGTCCAGAGCCTCCCATATCTCTTTAAGTGCCAAGTAATCCTTAATATACTCGTCGCTTAGAGTCATTGTAATCGGTACCTCTACATTTTCTGTTAGTTGATTGTCAACAATTGTAAAGGTTTTGTCTGTTTTGGGCGATGCCACTTCGAGTATTGATTTACCATTTTTGTCCGAATAGGTGATATAGCGGCTAACCTTATAGGTTCCTGCTTTTAACCATACAGTTGTATCACAAGTTCCATACGAGGTTTTGATATGATCCTCGGTAAAATCCTGCTCGAACTCTACCTTGATCTTTTCAATGTCAATCTCCTCAAGGGTAGCAACGTTCTTGATGGTAACATCAACGACAAGCACGTTGTCCAGCGGATAGGTTTCGTCGGTTGCGCGGCTCTCAACAAAGTTTTTAACCAAACGGAATGTAGCCTTTCCCTTAGGAGTAACATTGGCTGTAAGCTCTTTAACAACCAAACCATCCTTGATTACTGTAAAGGTATTGTCGGTTGCAGACCCTGCATATATCTCATTATCAAGATTGTCGTATAGGAAATATCCGATAATGGTGTACTCTCCAACAAGGAGTTGAAGTTTATCGCTACGCAAACCATACTCTGCGTTCTCGTTATCGTACGAGTTAAGTACCAGTGATTGGGTAATTGTGTGTCCCTCATGTTGCATGACTACCGATATTTTGTGGGCGTCAGACAACTTGTCGAGCGAGGTTGCTCTTCCATCTGCATTATACGATGCCTCCTTGAAGAGTTTGAACTGCACATAGCCATATTCGGCCATTGCACTCTGGCTCTCATCATCGGAGCATCCCGCAACTCCCATAGCGGCAGTAAGAGCTGCCACTATGAAAAGTGCGTATGCACGTAACTGTTTTGTTATCTTGTTTATCATTTAACCTATTATACTTTCAAGTTACTATTAGCGAATATCGAGAACTGCAACTTGTTTGTTTTCACCATTCTTTTTGAATACAATGTAAACAACCGATCCCTTCTTTGCCTCGGGAACACTAATTTGAAGAGCCATCTTGTTGTTGTCCTGCCATGGCTCTGCACCGAAATCACTTGCAACGTTGTCGGTGCTGTTCTCATCGACAAATATCTCTACTACCGGTGGATATACGTCGTTCTCATCCGGCTCCTCGTTCTCACACCACTCCTCGACCGATGGAATTATCTGGAATGCATTTCTACTTGATGTTGTTGCTGTTTTTGGAGTCAAATATCCTACCGATGATACATTGAATGTGGTTGTTGCATATTCGAATATACCATCTTTTGAATTTATACTGCTCAACATCTCGACAGGAATTGCTTTCATGCCACCTGTAAGATATTTTGCACTGATGTCGGCCAAATCCGATGTGATATTTGCTTGTTGAACAAAGTGAGCAATCGTATATTTCTCATACTTAGGCTTCATATCCAGATACTCGGTTGTCTTGTCGCAAATTGCATTCTCAAGTGTGTCCTTAATCTTGTTATAGTGACCATTCGGGATTGCCAATAGGTAACCTGAACGCTCCGAGCCCTCGTTTACAGAGAAAGAGACACTGATATTTCCGGCTTTGTCATCGGTTACTGTGAACCAGCTTGATGCATTGTCCATTAGAACCATACCTGTTGTGGCATCAAGATTGTATGCCAGGATTGTATAGGCATTGTTCAAGGCAGTTAATTTTGCAACGTATGGAGACTGTGAAATAACAGCCTCGCCATCGCTTAATGATGACTCTGAATAGGTTGTTCCATCGGTAGATACCTGAAGATTCCATTTGCTTGAAGGATCAATAATGATACTCTCAGGGTTCATTCCTGCATATATCACCGGAATTGTCAATAGAACTTCAGTCTCGTTCTTGAATTTGATATTTTCGTCAGCATTGTTGATAGGATTCTGAGTATATTCCTCCAATACTGTAAGAATAATTGTGTTCCCCTCTTTGGCAACGTCAAGCCACTCGATAGAGCATTCCGGAATCCAATCGAAGTTTGCCTCAATTCCTAATGAGATTGATCCGTAGTGGTCAATTACAATGGGGTTGTTTTCGTTGAATTCAACGCTCTCCTCCTCAACAATACCATTCTCCTTTACACTGATGGTATAGCTATTTGCCTCGCGATAAATTCTTGCAATTACCTTTGTTTCGCTCTCGATCTTCATGCTAATATCGGCCGAGTCAACCTCAAAACCAAGGTTTGCATCGGTAATGATTACTTTTATTTCCTGTGCTCCTTTGGCACCTGAAATATCGTAAAGGCCATTGCCTAACTTACACCATAATGTATTTGTTGTAAGCTGCCATGCTTTGTTAGTTGTGAAACTCAATGTCAATGTGTCTCCGGCTTTACCGGTTAGGGTTGTGAACTCGGGGAATTCTGCCTCCTCGTTTTGATCGGGAGTTTGGTTGTCCTCGGTCTGTCCGGGATTTGTCGGTATAATTTCCTCCTCATCGTCACCTCCGCATGCTACCAAACCCAAAGTAGCAAATGATACCATAGCCATGATGGCCCAACTATTTTTGAACTTTTTCATAATTCAAATGGTTATATTTTTACAACTTATTAAAATCCAACTCTCTTAATCTCTTCGGCTTCGTCGTCGCTAATCCATTCAACAGCATTGATAAACGCTCCTACGACATTTGTACCTTCGGCCATTCCGGGAACATAGACTACCATGTATTGGTATATGAATGTCTCGTTTGTGCTATAGTACGAGGTGTATTGTGCCGGTTGATAGATGTTCAAGTATCCATCACCATATACGGTACCAAAGGCCTCGCCTGTCGATGCCATTACCTGATCCTCCATCTCAATAAGCGGATTCAGAACATCGGTAGTATCGAACTTGATTTTTACATCGTAGCCGTCATAAATGTAGTCATGCAGAATAATAGTGCATGGATCCTCAGGGTCAACCTCCGTGTGAATCAATCGTTGCATACTGTTTGTATAGTTGTACAAGAATGTAGAACTAACAACAGCATAGCCGGTGAAGTCGTTAATATCGAATGGTTTGGTTTTTAGTAATAAAACCTTTGTTTCATTTCCATTGTACAGTTCCCAATTTGTCTCCTCGTCGGCGACCAAATTCAAAATAAAACCAATCGAATCATTAATTTGAATGTTATCGTAGTTTCCACGAACCTGAACATTTGCTACGTTCTGACCGGCCTTGATTGTTACTGTATTCGATAGAATATCGTAGTGGTAACCCTCGATTGCGTTGCTTCGATTCTCAAGAACCTCAACTGCAACTGTTCTGTCGTAGTTACAAATATCGGTAGTTCCAATAGTGATGTTGAAAATCTCATTGTTGTTCTGGATTGCCAAAACCGATAGAGTATCGGCAAACATAACGTATTTGCCTCCCTTGTATGTTATATACTCTGCATCGCATCCGACAGCAAGGGCTACTATTCCGACCAATAGTGCAATTTGTCTATATAATCTTTTCATATCCAACTATCTTATTTGTTACTGTCGTTAGGTAAAATGTTTGCATCGGGCGATTCTAACTCGTGGTTAGGAATTGGCCATACAAATAGTGCATCATCTTTCTCGATTTTGAGAGAGCTTCCCTCGGGAAGTGAGTTTGTCTGCTCCTTACGCTCAAAACCTTTATGCCAGCGCTTCAAGTCCATAAGGCGGAATCCCTCCATGTAAAGCTCCTTAACACGCTCCTCTTCTATTACTTGCATTGCATTGTTCTCGTTTATGCTAACTCCTCCTCCAAAGTTTGCATAACGGTATGAACGAAGTGTGGCAATGTCGTTTCCTGCCTTAGTGTAGTTCGGATTCTCCATTGAAGCGTATGCCTCGGCACGAATCAAGTATTGCTCGGCCAAACGGAATACCTTAGGCATAGATACATTAAGAAGCATCGCCTCGTTGTATAGGTTGGTATTTCCCCAATATTTTGTAAGTAGCGGCCAGCTCAATCCGTGGGTGTGTCCTGTCTGGTAGGTTGTGAAGTAGGTGTCGTAACGAGCATCGCTGCTTGAATACAAATCCAATACCCATTGTGCAGGAACATAGTCTGGTCTCATTGAAACGTAGTCGTAGTTAAAGAATACTCTTCCCAATGCTCCTCCATAGTTTGTTGAGGTGAATCCGATTTTCCAGATAATCTCGGTAGCATTGTCAGTCTGCCACATATAATCAAAATATGTTACTCCTGAAGAGTACTCCTCGCTTGCACTTGATAGCAGATATTGGTTGCTCTCGATTACCTTTGTTGCAGACTCGATGGCTTGCTTATAATCTTTCATATATAGAGCAACCCTGGCGCGCAATGCGTGAACTGTGTACTCGTTGAAGTAGGTAGTGTTGTACAATGTTCCTGCAGCAAAATCCTCGTCAAGCTTCAAGTATAACTCTGCTCTTTCAAGATCATCCAAAACAAATTGATATGACTCCTGAAGAGATGCACGCTCAATAGGTTTGTTTGAGTAGTAGGCATCTCTGATAACAACTCCCAACTCACTCTCAGCCTCGCTTAGGCTCTCGTATGATTTACAGAAGAGTTTAATTAACTCTGAGTAAGCCAATGCTCTTGCAAAGTAGGCCTCGCCATAGAACTGCTCAATACGATCAAGGTCGGCGTCGTCGTATGTATTCTTCTCTACATCATCAAGGAACTCAAGAAGGAAGTTACAACGACCAATAATATCGTAAAGTCCACCGTATACAGCTGCAATCTCGCTGTTTGTTCCAAGAATATCCCAACGCCATATATTTCCGTATGTGTTGGTATAACCCTCTACTGCATAGGCCAAGTCACATTGCAAGTCAGGTAGCAGAGTCAAGTATCCGCTATATAGAGCAGGACTCATAAAGGCAGAGTAGATTCCAATTACAGCTTGGTCAGCCTCGTTGACTGTGGTAATTGCCTTGTCGGCAGGAATCTGATCCTCCGGGAACTTGTCTAAACACGCAACGGTGTTAAACAAGAGTATAGACAATATTGTATATATTTTAAACTGTTTCATAATCTCTCAATGTTTTAGAATGCCAACTCAAGTCCGAATGAATATTGACGAGACATTGGGTATTGGGCAGCATATACGTTTCCAACTCCCTCAGGGTCAATACCTGTGAATTTAGTAAAGGTCAATAGATTCTGTGCCTGAGCATATACCTTAATGTTGCTAAAGAAATTGGTCTTCTTCATGAGAGAAGAGGGTAGTGAATAACCCAACATCAAGTTCTTTAGACGTAGGAATGAGGCATCCTCAAGAAGTCGAGTGTCAAACTCTGTTGTATAACCGTGCTTTGGAATGTCGGTAATATCGCCCGGGTTCTTCCAACGGTCGTATAGAAGACGCTTAGATTGGTTATATGTTGCATACAAACCATTGCTCTCCTCGAAGAAGCGGTCATTATTGATTACATAACGCTTTGCAATCCAGCTGAATTGTGCATTAAGACTCAATCCTTTCCATGAGAAAGTTGTTCCGAATCCACCCTGCCATGGAGCAATATAGCTCTTGCCGGTCATGGTCTTATCTGATTCGTTAAACTCATTTGTGATATTACCGTTCTTGTCATACCACAATGGCTCTCCATTTACAGGGTTAACTCCTGCATATCGGTTCATATAAAGCTCACTTACAGAGTGACCCTTAACCAATTTTACACTACTTCCTGAGATCTCATACTCGTCCAATCCGTTGTAAAGTTCGGTAATTTTGTTCTTGTTGTGTGAGAAGTTTCCGTCAATGTTCCAAGTGAAGTGTCCGGCACGTACAACATCAAGTGCTAACTGTACCTCAACTCCGCGGTTTACCATTGCTCCTACGTTATCCCAACGGAATCCGAATCCGTTGTTTGTATAAGATTGTGGAACACTCATAAGCATGTTTGTGGTCAACTTGTTGTAGAACTCAACATCTAAATTAATGTTGTTCAAGAATGTGAAGTGAGCAGCAATGTTGGTTGACCATAGCTTCTCCCAACCCAAATCTTCATTACCCTGATTTGTTGGTGCAATACCCGGGTTGCCGAAGTAGTCTGCACCTCCTCCAACCAACTCCAAGTGGTCGTAGTTAGGAATTGAAGAGTTACCAGAGGTTCCGGTGCTGAATGAGAATTGTACATTGTTTAACCACTCAATATTCTCCATAAACTTCTCTTTCTTCATGTTCCACATCAAACCAACAGACCAGAATGTTCCCCATCGTCCGTTTTTACCAAATCTTGATGAGGCGTCGGAACGTATCGAGAAATCTACATAGTATTTGAAGTCGTAGTTATACTCTGCACGTCCGAAGAATGACAGGTAGGCATAACTTGCGTATGTGTTTCCCCATGATGTGGCTCTTGTTCCATTGCTCAATGTTGTAAGGTCGTCGTTGTTTTGCCCCTGGGTAATAACCTGGAATCCCTCAGAAAGGTAGTCAACTCCCTCCTGTCCCACCATAAAGTTGAATGAGTGAACCTGATTCTTATAGAATTTGTAGTTAATGGTGTTGGTGATGTTCAGAGACATTACATCGTTTGAACTTTTACCTGCGGTTCCGCTGTTGTTGTTTTGTGGGAAACTTGGGAACGATTTCATATCTGCAGTTTGGTGAGAGTAATCGGCACCAAACTGAGAACGGATTGTCAATCCCTCGATAGGCTCAATCTCAGCATACAGAACGTTCATCAATTTGTATTTCTTGTATGTAAGAGGATTATTCTCCATCCACTCAATTGGGTTCACTCCTGTGCCGGTCCAGCTTCCATCTTTGCTCGACGCCAATGAACCATCCTCTTTGTATGGATTCCAATATGGTAACATGAAACGTGAAGCAGAGATAGGTGTATATAGTGCATATTGTCCATCGTCAGCCTGAGAAATCTCTTCAAATGTTACCATTGTGTTGTTTCCAACTTTCAGTTTGTCGGTAGCCTTTACATCAGAATTTGCGCGAATACTGTAACGACGGAACTTTGACGATTGAGCAATACCGTCCTGATCATAGAAGTTTCCCGAGATAAAGAAGTTAGACTTATCGGTAGCCTTTGCTACAGACAGATCATAACTCTGCAAGAATGCACGATCATTGAAGACCATATCCATCCAATTTATGTTGGTCTTGCTAAGAATATCGTAGTCTTGATTATCATCCAAACCAATCTCTTTCTCATACTGAATACGCTCCTCTGTGTTCATCAAATTCCATTTCGTGCGTGCCAGATTTGAGAATCCGAGCTGAGTACGGAAGGTGATACGTGCCTTGTCTTTGCTGTTGGTACCCCTTTTGGTTGTAATTACCACAACTCCGTTTGCTGCACGAGCACCGTAGATACTTGTTGATGAGGCATCTTTCAGGATTGTCACCGACTCAATATCGCTTGGAGATATTGTGTTGAAATCCGAACTCTCGATGGGTACTCCGTCCAATATGAATAGTGGCGATGTCCCGGAATTAATAGAGTTTGTTCCACGAATTTGGAACGATGCAGCTTTACTTGGCTCTCCCGATACCGATGTAACCTGCAAGCCGGGAGTTTTTCCCTGTAGAGCCTGGTCAAAACCTGCTGCAGGTACACTCTCTAAGGCCTCGCCCTTAACAGTCGATACAGAACCGGCAATTGTTCCTTTTTGTCTGGTACCGTATGCAACAACTACAACATCCTCGACCATCTGCGAGGTTGATTTGAGCGCAACATTCAGTACTTCGGTTTTAGCGTTTACTACATGACGCTGCTCCTCCATTCCCAGATACGAGAAAATCAGGGTTGCCTGATCAACTCCTGAAATTTTGATAGAGTAGCTTCCATCAATGTCTGTAATCGCTCCGTAGCTTGTTCCATCCTGTTGAATCGCAACTCCTATAAGAGTTTCACCGTCGTCGGCCGATGTAACTACTCCCGTAACCGTAAAGCTCTCTTGAGCATAGGTTTGAATAGCACACAACAAGAATGTAACAAACAAAAGAATTACTCTCTTCATTTGTCTTACTTTATAATTATTTGTTATACAATAGCTGCTATAATCTGAATAACCACAATCAACATGACAAGAGCAATAGGGTATACTGTAGCATAGGCAACAGTTGGTAAATTGGTTTTTGTCATTGAATCACAGGCAGCCAATCCCGGAGTACTGGTCATTCCTCCTGTCAAAGCACCAAGTAGATATAGGATATTCATTTTAAAAACATAATGTGCAATTAATGTGGCAACAATCATGGGAAGAAGCGTGATGGCTCCACCCACAAGGAACAGTGCAATTCCGTGCTGTTCAAAGGTGTCAACAATATGTTGTCCTGCTGAGGTGCCGACGCCTGCAAGGAACATAATAAGTCCCAATTGTCTTAGCAGAGTATTCGAGTTTCCCGACATTGTCCACATAATCGGGCCGGTCTTGCCAATTGCACTAAGTACGATTGCCACAAGAAGAACTCCGCCTGTTAATCCGGGCGAGAATGAGAAACCTTCGCCCATGGTTATATTAATTTTTCCGCAAAGCACACCTAATACAATTCCGGCAGCAATGGGGAAGAAGTCGGTCGATGATACCGCTTTATTATTGTTTCCAAAGAGTTGTGCAATTGGTTTCATACTCTCTTTTGGGGCAGTAATGCTCAATTTGTCTGCAAATTTCATTTTCAAATCGGGCGAGGGCGCAATTTCAATTCCTGAACGTCTGATTATGGTAACAGTTGCACCAAATCTGCTAAGCAGACTCAAATTTCCCAAGGTTTCATTGACCAATTTGGTATTGGTAAGAAGTATATGTTCAATCTGAAATTCGTCAGCGGGGAACTCTTTTTCTTCGAAACATCCCATAAGCAATTCAAGTTGCTTAATTGATTCTGTTGTTCCTGACGCTTTAAGATAATCGCCTTTGTGTAGCACGGTTCCGGCCTGTGGTAATAATGGTTCATCATTGTGCAGAATGCGGATGATGGTTGCACCCGTCATTGTTCTGATTCTCAAAGATTCAATACTCTTATTGAAAACATTCTCGTTAAGAACCTTTATTACTCTGGTGGTAATTGTAGGGTGCTCCTCTGCATTTTTGTTGTCCAGTTCCCTCTCTATTGCAGAAATATTTGTGCGCATTAAGCGTGGAAGTAACTTTACAAAAAGAATAACGCCAATCACTCCGAACGGGTATGCAATTCCATAACCAATTGAAGATAGCTCGTTTGTAGCTTCGATTGCCGATGCCAGACCTGGTGTACTTGTCAATGCTCCGGCCAGTAGGCCTGTTGCGGAAGCATTGTCGATATTCAAACATTCTGCACAAATCAAGGTGACGATACCGGCACTCAAAATAAGAATTATTGTCAAGATAGCCAAATCGCGTCCTTTGCTCTTGAACGAATCGATAAATCCTGGGCCAGCCTGGATACCGATAGTAAAGATGAAGAGAATCATTCCAAAATTTTGAATATCTTTTGGTATGATAACCCCAAAATGACCGAAAAGAAGTGCAATGAAGATAACAGCAGAGACATCTAATGAAACCCCTTTTATCTTGATAGAACCTAACATGTAGCCAAGTGCTACTATCACAAACAGAGAGAAATAGGAGTTCTGGAATAGTTCTGTCATCTTTGCTTTTTGTGTTAAATGGGTTATGCTCCCTTTTTGGGAGCGCAAAGATAGTTAAAAGTTCTTAAATAATCAATTATTTCGGCGAATAGAGAATATATGTCTATAAATAGCATTATGAATACCTCTTAGGATATCGTAATAGTATGGCCAATAGAGCAAACAGACCGATTGCGTATGGGTAATAGAGATGTTTGATAATCTCCATTGGTGAGAGTTGCGATAAGCCCGATGCCATTAAAACTTGTGCTCCATACGGAATGATACCCTGCACAAAACACGAGAAGGTGTCAAGTATCGAGGCAACTTTCCTTGAATCAAGTTTAAATTTTTCAGAGATATTCTTAGCAATCTTTCCCGAGGTTATAATTGCTATGGTATTATTGGCAGTACAAAGATTTGTAAGTGATACCAATGCTGCAATGCTTAATTCGGCACTGCGTTTTGATTTTACATTTCCTGTAAGTTTGTTCGTGATAAAATCCATTCCTCCGTTTAGGCGGATAAGTTCAAGCATTCCTCCTGCAAGCAGGGTAACGGTAATCAATTCGCCCATTCCTGCAATTCCATCGCCCATCGAACCAATGAATCCGAAAATATCAATAGCACCTGTGGATACTCCGATAATCATACTTGACAAAATACCGATCACCAATACACTCATTACATTGATTCCGCATAGTGAAGTGACAATAACCAAAAGGTATGGAATGATTTTAATCCACTCAACAGTGGCGTGTTGTGTGTTGATATTCAGATTTGAACCCATAATGATGTAGTAGATTAATAGAATTACTGCCACCGGCATGACAATCATGGAGTTGACCTTGAATTTGTCGCGCATTGCACACCCTTGGGTTTGTGTTGCTGCGATTGTAGTGTCGGATATAAATGAGAGATTGTCGCCAAAGAATGCTCCTCCTGCAACAAGGGCGGTGATATAGGCCTTATCCATGCCGGTTTGGTCGGCAATGCCTATGGCCACAGGCACAAGCGCTACAATTGTACCTACCGAAGTCCCAAGTGCAAGTGAGATAAAGCATGATGCGATAAAGAGTCCGGCCAAAATCATGTTGCCCGGTAAAAGGTTGAGAGTCAGGTTAACTGTCGCTTCAATCGAGCCCATAGCCTTGGCGCTCGATGCAAATGCTCCGGCCAGGATAAAAATCCATACCATCAGCATAATGTTGGGGTCCGAGGCTCCTTTGCTAAAGTTTGCAATGCGCTCTTTCAGTGGACCGTTACTCATAGTGACTGCCACTACACATGCAATCATAAATGCCACTGCAACAGGAATTTTATAGAAATCCCCGATAATAAGCGAGGCCACTAAATAGATTACCAAAAAGATTACCAATGGTAATAGTGACATAATCCCCCCTTTTCTCATTCTTTTATTTATTAGAAAGGCTGACCATATTGGCCAGCCAATAGTGTTTTTCTGTTTCTGAAGAATTATCCGTAGATAATATTACCGTTTTCGTCCTTGTACTCGTCAAGTCCCTTTTCGTAAGTAGCCATTGCACGAAGACTCATACCAACGCTTGAGAAACCTCCATCGTGGTACAGGTTCTGCATGGTAACCTTCTTGGTCAAATCCGAGAACATCACAATGCAGTAATCTGCGCACTCCTCGGCTGAAGCATTTCCAAGTGGAGACATACGGTTGGCAAAGTCGAACAACTTGTCCATTCCCTTTACTCCCGAACCGGCAGTTGTCATGGTTGGAGATTGTGAAATGGTGTTGATACGAACATGCTTTTCACGACCGTAGATATAACCGAAACTGCGTGCAATTGACTCAAGAAGTGCCTTGGCATCGGCCATGTCGTTATATCCGTAGAATGTACGCTGTGCAGCAACATAACTAAGAGCCAGAATTGAACCGTAATCGGCAATGGCATTCTGCTTCTTTGCTGCCTGAATCATTTTGTGGAATGATACAGCACTGATGTCCAATGTCTTTTCAAGCATGCTATAGTCCAAATCATCGTATGTTCTTCTCTTTCTTACGTTTGGTGACATTCCAATAGAGTGAAGTACAAAATCGATCTGACCTCCTAATACCTCTACAGAACGTTTGAATACATTCTCTAGATCCTCTACATTTGTTGCATCGGCAGCTATAACCTCGCAATTAAGTTTCTCTGCCAAAGCTGAAACCTCGCCCATTCTGACGGCAACAGGTGTATTTGACAATGTGATGGTTGCTCCCTCTTCAACTGCCTTCTCTGCAACCTTCCATGCAATAGATTGCTCATTTAGTGCGCCGAAAATAATACCGCGCTTTCCTTTCAATAAATTATATGCCATAGTTTCTAATTTAGAATCGGGCGCAAAGGTAGTAAAATTTTTACAATACACAAAACAGAACAAAATGTGCAATTTGTCCGATTAGCAGAGTGGTTATTAAAAATATTTTTTATAAAAAGATTTTTCTATAAAAAGAACTTTATATAAGAATAAAGTACTATCTTTGTAGTGATGTTACTTGTAGCAACAATATAGTTTACAGTTATGTGCATATCAAACAAAATAGGTCCTCCGGTTGAAGGTGCAGACTTCTTCGGTCGAGAGAAAGAGATTCGTAAGGCGAACAGATTGCTTGACAGCAACCATTCTTTGTTGTTGTCTGCACCTCGCCGTATAGGAAAATCATCGTTGGCAAAACGATTGATTGAGGAAAAAAAGCAACAAGGTTGGAAATGTGTATATATTGACCTTGAGGAGACCGCCACAGAAGAGGGCTTTCTTCGTTTGGTTATTGAGGCTTTTAAGAAAAATGGAATATGGAAACAGCTCACCGATGGAATGTCCAAAGGATTGGTTTCTGCCCTTGATAGAATAGAGAAAGTTACAATCGGTGGTGTTGTTGATATTAACATAGGAAAACGAGAGGAACAAGAGGATTTATACAAGAATTTAAAGGAACTGATAAAACATGATGAAGACACCTTTATCGTGGTGGATGAGTTGACACTATTCCTTGGTATATTGAATAAAAGCAAGAACGGAGCAGAAAAAGTTGCCTTCATTCTCAATTGGCTCAGAAGTCTCAGACAGGTAAGCAAGACAAATGTACGTTGGCTCTTCTGTGGTTCGGTAGGTTTGAGAAACTTTACCTCTGCTATGAATCTTGGTTATACTATCAATGATTTGATGGAATTCGGATTGGGAGAACTCTCTAGTGAAGAAGCCAAAGGTCTTTTATCAGAATTGTGTAAATCTGAAGATATGGTAATGAGTGAAGCACTTATCAATTACACATTAGATAAGTTACATTGGAACATTCCATATTTCATTCAAGTTATATTCTCCAAGTTGGCAGAAGAGTACGAAGACGAGGTTACAAAAGAGAGCATAGATATTGCATATAACAAGCTATGCTCTGAAAATTATCTCAGCACTTGGTCGGAGCGTCTATCAGAGTATAGAGAGTATGAAGTACCCGCTCGTCAGATACTTAAAGCACTATCTACTCAATCCGTAGGTTTGGAGCGTGATGCAATGTTGAACATTCTGATGACAGGTCAAGATGCTTCAAAGGTTGAAGAGGTGGATTACATATTGAGTAAAGTGTTGGAGATGTTGGAAAATGACGGATATATTTTGAAGATGGATTCAATCAGAACATTCCGTTCTCCTCTGCTTAGAGATTATTGGTTTAACAAATTTGTTCAGTAAATAAGAATATGCTGCAGGCAAGATTACCCATATTATACGAAACCATGCTCTCTTACGACATTAAGGCAAGGGAAGTTCTTGCTATCAACGAAGAGGCATACACATCCTTGAGTAGTTATCTCTCAAAAGAGAATGTTACAAAAATAGCTCAACCGAATTTGATTGTTGGAGAGTCTGGAAGTGGCAAGACCTTTTTGATGAAAAGGCTGTATAGTAGTATTAAAGATAATATGGCTAACACCTTGTTTCCTGTCGTTATCGAGGGTAAATCATTGTTTTCAACCGATGATATTTGGAATCAATCAGCTATGCATTTAAATATAGTTGGTGATAACGATAGTTTTGATGCTATCCTAAAATGGCAGGAAACCAATTCCAAACGAGTCGTATTGTTCGTTGATAACATACAATACTACTTTGAACGTACCAATAACACAGAGCAATATGGATTGAGAGGAAAACTGAATAGAGGAGGTGCTCCAATTCTTATTGCGGCTTCCGAAAATGTACTGCCCGCTTTCACAGATTATGATGCGGCCTTCTTTGATGGTTTTAAGATAATCTATCTTAGACCACTAACAATATCAACTGTCGGAAGGATTATAGATGGTGGATATGACACTAATCGTTTAGAGAAGATTATGGCATATATGCCAAAGACTATCCGTTCAATGTCCATAGCAATGGAGATATTGGATAAGTCGGAAGATTCAACAAACGACCTTGCATTTTTATCAGATTATTTTTTCTCTCACTATCAGGAGAAATTTGATTCGACAAGCATACCGACGCAAAGAATATTGTCCGCCTTGTCACAATCGGTATCAGGACTTACTTTATCTGAAATACGAGAGATAACAGGCCAAGGGAATGGTAAAATATCTCCATATCTAAAACTGATGATTGACCAAAAATTGATAAGCAGGGAGGCAAGGTCTTTAAGAGGGGGCATCTATTTCATCATAGATCCGCTTTTCAAATTATGGTTACAGTATAATACCGTTACGACTTATAAGAATAGAGATTAAATGGCTTTTGGCGGAAACACGTAGTGTTTGCGAGTTAGGAGAGAGGGGTAATTAAAAAGGGGTAAGTTTGTTTTGTGAAGATAAAACAGAACTACCCCTTTAAGTTTTAATAGATTTGTTTAGGGAGAGGTTATGCTTTTGGCATAAGAATCCACATAATCAAGTATGCAAGGATTCCGAATCCTCCCAAAAGAACACAAAGTGCCCAAATAAGTCTAACAACTCCTGCAGACATTCCAAAACGCTCAGCGATACCGGCGCAAACACCTGCAATCATTTTGTTTGATGATCTCTTTAATTGTGCCATAATGTTTAATTTATGTAAGTTATTGTCTTTCTATATGTCTGTGTCTATCCGAAGGCATTTCATTAGGGATGATTATCCATGCAACAATGTATATCAACAGCCCCGGAAATCCTGCGGTAAATAGTGATAAAAGTACATATCCGATTCTTACCAACGATGGATCAAGATCCATGCGTTCTGCCAGACATGCACATACTCCTGCCAGCATTCTGTTTTTAACAGGTCTTTTTAGTTCACTCATTCTGTTTATATTAATAGTACAACTATGCAAAGTTAATACCTTTTTTTGGAATAATCTTATAATCCGCTAAGAATAAAAAGTTTATGCGGAAAGTTCA
>CAZMOG010000028.1:0-21745 GCA_964567845.1 uncultured Odoribacter sp.
CACATTTACAATCAATCGGTTATATTTCTTGAAATCTTTTCGCGACTGTCCCTAATTATATCCTCGATCGAGAAAATCGGATCAGGTGTGGTATAAGCAGCCGGATTATAAACCTCATAAACCTTATCAAAGGTTGTAACTAAGTTATAATCATATTGAAGAGTTATCTTCTCGGGAGCTGCGACAGCCTCTTGAGCAACCTTTACAACACACTGAGCATCGCCAGCCAGGAATACAATGTATGTATTGTAAGTTGTACCAACTACAGCAGCACTTGGCATCAAGCTGCAAGATCCATGCAACTGGATAGCATCACCGCGGAATCCGATATTATCGATACAAGCGTATCCTGAGTATGAAGTAAGTGCTGCTCCATTTTCTGCAAACCAATAGAAATAGTTAGAACCGCGAACTTCATAGCAATCTACAAACTCGTTGTTTGCGTTATATGAGCCAAGCAATACATCACCTGAAAGCAATGCCTCCTCTAACTCACCATCACCAAGGCCAAGAGTAGCCTCAATCGCCGGAGTAATATCTACAGATACATCGGCAATTGGAGTTACATACTTAGTAGGATCAGAATATGTACCCCAATTTTCTACCACTGTTCCGTCAAGTGCGATCCAAGTAGCACCCCAAGCGTTATCCTGAACAACCTGAACATTAATTAAATAGTCAGCATCCGGAGCTACGAATGAACTTGCAGGAGCCTCAACAACGTTGATAACAACCTCGAACTTAACCTCTACATCGCCATAGATATACTTTCCAGCCAATGTGTGAGTCTCTCCGGCTACGAATGAAGAAGAGTTGTCATATCCAAGTGTATAGGTAACTCCGTCACCCTGCAAGAAAGCGCAACGAACAGCTCCTGTTCCGTTTGGATCCGGAGTTTCCCAAGAGATTGGGTTATGCTCTGAGTTGTACCAGTGACCTACCGGTCCATTGGTTGAGAATGCAGGAGTTGAACCATCCTCAAGAGTGTAAACAGTTCCGTCAGCGTTCAAACCAACGTATGTAACCGAACCGTCAGCAATAGCAGCTGCCAAATCAGCTACACCAAGCTTTGTTGCTACCTCTGCCGCAGATATCTCACCTGTAGCTGCACCGGGATAAATCTCAACAGTTACTGTAACTGTCTCAATCCCAGGCTCCGGTGCCGGCCCTGGATCCGGTGCTACATAAGCAGCCTGAGAAACTATCACCTCTTTAACAGTATTGGCCTCATCATGGAATGTAACAGTAATAATACCCTCACGAGCATCACCATCATTAGCAGAAATATCAGCCTTTACTGTATAGTCTGCTGTCTCAGCACGCCCATCGTCAGTAATTATAATCCAATCTACAGCAGAAGAAACGCGAAAATCCTGATTTGTAGTAGTTACGAAAGTTATCTCACCACCTGTGTAAGCCACCTCTATCACAGTTTTATCAATATTCATAACAGCCTCAACCGATACTGTCGGGTTAGGCTCTGTTGGCGCCGGTGTTACCGGCAAATCCGGAGTTTCGATAGGCTCTGCGGGATCGGGAGTTGGAAGAATATTCTCCTTAACTACAATATCGCTACACGACACACTAAATAGGGATAGAAGTGCTATGAAAATATTATATATTGCTTTTGGATTCATACCAAATGTCTTTAGGTTTATTCTAAAAAAACCGAGGGCCGGCATTAATATTGTCAGCCCACTCGGTCTCAAAAAAAGGCGTTATGATTAGTTATTGTCACCTTCAACGTGCAAATGTTTAATAACATTGCTCGGTTCTTTGTTCAACGTCAACTATCTTGGCTCCAATACCTTTAACCTTGATATTGAATTTACGTTTGTGAAGCGTTACATTGTAAATAGGGGCCAAAACTATATCACATCCACTGTCTTCAAGTGCCTTATATAGCACCGCAGCCTTTGCTGCTGCAACTCCGCGAGTTTGCCAGGTTGACCAGGTTCCGTCAACTACATACTGCATTTTTGGCATTCCGACAATCTTTTTGATCTTTTGTGACCATGAGAATTTTCCGCTAATCTCTGCCTCCAACTGTTGTTGTGTCTCCAAAACAGTTACCAACTCTCCATTTGTTACTTGGCTATCTGCCAATGAGTAAACGGGCGAGGTTGTCATCTTTGTTGTTGCACACGATGTTAAACCAAACGCCATAACTGCACCTAAGAGTGCAATAAATAATTTGTGTTTCATAGCTTTAATATTTAGTTGTTGTGTATTTAGTTAAATTTCTTTGGACACGGACCATATTGATTTGTAAATGGTTTGGAATCAAGCATCATAAATATCAATATGATCAACCCACCTACGTATGGAATTAAATAGAATAATAGGAACACTCCACTTTTGCCTGTATCATGTAAACGTCTTACAGTGAGCGCCAAACTTGGAACCAATGTTGCCAACCCCAATATTCCTGAAATTATTATCCACACCATTATCGATGCCATATATGCAGTTGGATCACTCTCAATCAATGCCAATGATGGAATCGAGGTAATCAACATTAACGTAACCAACACGGTTGAGGTGATTGCATACCATAAATACACATACCAATATTCTGTACGTCTTGAACGTCCTTTAAATACCGCATAGTGAGTAAAAAACTTCTTCAAAGCTCCTACAAAGGTAATCTCCTCGGGTAGTTGCTCTTCCGGCATATCCATAATTGGCGATGCCACTCCTATAGGAGTATATCCGTATTGCGGACCACCCTTCTGCTTCTGCTCCTGCCCCTCAACAACCACTCCTGTCAAATCACTTATAAGGCAACTTAAATCTCCGGGTAACGTT
The DNA here is from genome assembly GCA_964567845.1 of uncultured Odoribacter sp. Classification (GTDB taxonomy): domain Bacteria; phylum Bacteroidota; class Bacteroidia; order Bacteroidales; family Marinifilaceae; genus RGIG9079. The sequence continues at coordinate 2,809 of CAZMOG010000028.1, forward strand.
ATTCTCTCATTACCCTTAATTCTTACTCTTTTTTTATGAATATAATCGGTATCGATCATAGTACCATTTGTACTGTGATCCTCATAAACCATTGAACCATCATCATGAATATAAATCTCTCCGTGATGACTGCTTACTGCAGGGTGATCAATAACAAAATCGTTATCGTTGGCTCTTCCTATTTTAATAATTCTCATGACTGTTTACTATATTTTGGACTTGGACCATATTGATTTTGATATGGCAGAGAATCAGTACATAAAAATATAAAGATCAGTATTGCCCCTATAAATGGAATCAAACACAATAGGTACATCCAACCGCTTTTTCCTATATCATGCATCCGTCGCCAAAATAGGGCCAAACTTGGAATGATTGTCACAATAAACCATAATGGATAGATTGGCGAAAATATGAAATTCCATAATGCCATATACCAATATTCACTTCGTCTGGCTCTACCTGAAAAATCTGTATAGTGCGCAAAGAAATATTTAAATGTCTCTCCAAACGACATGGCGGGCTGAGCAATAGGAGCCCCCTCCTCATGCATAACTCCGGGCACACATTTCTGTTCGACTTCCTGCACCGGTTTCTCCACAATTGGCGCAGTTGGTACACAACCGGCAATCGTTCCGGTAGAATTTTGTGGAGAAATTTTAACTATATCGCTGATTTTAAAGCTAAAATCTCCGGGCAATGTAATTACCTCATTTCCGAATAACTGCAACGATGAATTATGCAACAGCTGTCCGTTAATCATTGTACCATTAGTACTATGATCTTCATAAAACACGCAACCTGCATCGTTTATCACAATATCCGCATGGTGTCCGCTTACCATAGGATTACTAACGATATAATCGTTATCCTGTGCTCGTCCAATCTTTATTACATTCATGATATATTATTTATATTTTTCTTAATCATCTACTCCTCCGGTTGTAGCTCCGGCTCCGGAGCTGCCTGTTGTGTGATCGTTATTGTATGTGTCAAGCCGTTAAGAGTACTTGTTACTGTTATTGTTGCATTTCTCTCTTGATATTCCGGATTATTTTGAACTGTCACCTTAAACGTTCCATTACCATCGTCTCCGGTAACACTATTTATATTAATCCAGTCTGCACTGCTTTCGGCACTCCAACTTCCACTACATTCAACAACTATATCAAACTCTTCTGTTGAATTATAGGTATACTCCAAAGTTTCGGTATCGACACTATACACAAATGGTAACTGTGTAAATGAAATCTGCTTCTCCTGACCTGTTACATTTGAACGAATTGTAGCTGTTCCACTTCTTGATTCTAGTTGATCATTCGCCGGAATTGTGAATATTACCTCGGCGGAACCGGCTCCACTACTTGGATTGGCACTTATCCATGAGTCCGATGTTATTACACTCCATCCTGCTTCAGCTGTCATTGTAAATGGAACCGTAAACGTTCCTCCCGCACTTTCTGAAATATCGACATGACTAACCGCCTCGGTATTATCAAATACAAATCCCTCCTGAGTAACATTAATTGTTGTTTCTCCATTATATGGAGCATCGTAATTTGTTCTAATAACAATTGTTCCGCTACGAGCTTCTGTAGAGGTATTAGCGTCAGGGGTAAATCTAACATTAACTATTCCGCTACCAATTCCACTTGTAACACTCGGAGTTATCCAATCGGGATACTCTGTAATTTGCCACTCAACACTGCTCTCAACATTTACCGAGGCAATATCATAATTCTGACTATATGCAGGATACTCTATTGCCATATCGCCAGTAACATTGTAAACAAACTTTTTATGAAGTAAGTTTACAGTATGTGTTAAATCAGCCCCAAGCTCTTCGTGTGCAAGACTTACTACGGTAAAACTACCGCTTCTGTCTTCTCCGGTAGTCTCGATCGGATCAACATTAATGGTAACCATTGTACGACCGCTTGTTCCGCTTGTACGCGATAAAGTAATCCAATCGGATACATTACGTATCTCCCAATCACCCGAAGCCTGGATTTCAAAATCGAAAGGACCGGTTGATAATGTTGGAATTGATGATAACAACTCACTATCGTATGTCATATCAAAATCAAAAGCCTCTAATGTTACAGCAACATTCTGAGATACATTATTAAGTGTACTTGCAACAGTAATATTTGCTGTTACATCTTCGGTACTCATGTTTCTCTCAAGAGTCTTGATAGTCAACAAGGTTGTATCGGTACCACTCATTGGAGAAACCTCGGCCCACGCTGGTACACCCGAAATTTCCCAACTTCCGGTTGTATTCAATGTAGTTGTCTCTTCAATGTAAACCTCATCGTTATTATCAGAGAATGAAGTACCTCCCGTAAAATTGAAAATATATGGATCCTGCGACACATAAATATCCCTGTATGCACCGGCTTCAGACATTAAACGAACCCATCCGCTTCTACGCTCGGTTGTAGGATTTACACCATCTGCCTGTAAAACAATATCTGTAATTCCAACACCCTCTTCTACAGAAAACTCTGCCCAATCAGGAAAATCTGTATAGGGAATCTCCTCGATATGCCAAGGGCTCTCGGCATCAACCTGTAAATCTATAGGATTGGTATTCAACTCATTTAATGTATATTCTGCACTTTGCACACTACCATCAATCAAGAATCTTAAATTCTTTTGACACAATTTTAAAAGAACCTCAGGACAAGCGCTTGAGTTAATCTCGACAACAGAGCTATCACGGTTCACCCTTACCGGAGTCAAAACCACATGAATGTTATATGGTTCAATACCTAAATTCCACTCGTTAGGGAAAACATTGAGCTCTGCCCCATTTCTATTAACAATACTCTCGGCCGGCAATGAAAAGTGCTCGGCAGTTACGGGCGAGGCCTCACTCTGATATATTGTCTTGACTTTCCAGAAAACATTACTTTGGATATCATACAACTGAGCAAAATCGACAGTCGTTTCATTCCAATCAAACCACATTGAATCCACTTCTGTATATAGATATGGACGAGATTGATTGAAAATCAATGGTATCGCAAATGCATAACCTGCCTGATTATATGATGGCAAGAAATATGTAGTTGCGCTACGTGATTCATTATCAGTATTCACATCGACCGAAAAAGTCAATTGTGTTGAACCCGACACATAGGATCCCTGATTGGGATTTACACTCAACCAATTTGGTTTGCTGTCCAAAAACCACTCAACCGGAGAGGTGAATGTAACCGAATACTCATCTCCCAATGGATACAAATCAATACTTGAGGGTCCGGAAAGAACTGCCTGACTCTCAATTATGGTTGGATTCATGTACGCATCATCTTCAGTACTACATGCCAAACAGTGCCCCATGGCAACTATAAAAGCAAACAAATATCTATATCTCATACTCATATTATTGTCTATCGTAAATTAAATCTCCCGGAGTTGCCGATAACAAACGTTTCATAACGACATAAACGGTTGCCACCGAACAGACCATAATTACTGCAATTGAATAGAAAGTTTTCGGACTCCATAACGATAAATAACTAAAGGTTCCATCTTTCACTACACCGCATAAAGGCAAAATCAACTCAATTGCATATGATATAGTCAATGCCAATGCAATTGCACCGACAATAGTTGCCATCATTATAAATACATAAACGCTGATTAATTCGAAATTACCGATTCCGAAAGCTTTAAATGTACCTAAATTACGCTTAACTTTCTGAAAATAAGATTGTAACAAATTAACAACAAACAACATGATACAAAGAATTGAAAATACAATTATGGCCCATGACAAAATATTAGCCATAACACTTACTGCGTTAAAATTCTCTTTAGCGTTAATCTGTTCCATCTCAATTTGCACTCGATATGTATCTTTTACAAAACTTTCAAACGCTCTGATATTGTTCAAATCAGCGAATTGAATAGAGATATATGAACCTTGTGGCAATTGATATGGTTTAAAATTATAATCATAAACCCTGTGTATTCCCTTATCACCATACTTTTCAACTACTTTATTGTTTAGTGAGGTTACAAACTTGGGGTCCAAATCGTTATATGCTCCGGTTAACTTCACATAATATCCTGCCTTGAATGTTCTTAACAACGGTAAATATGGAGCCTGCTTTGGAACAAATACAGACTCGCCACCTATTGAACGCAAATACTCTTTAAATTCTGTTTCGGGAATCTCCGAAGGAACAAAATAATTTAAGGTAATTGCATAATTTCGATTATCCAATAAAAATGGATATGTCAAATCATTTCTAAGTTGCTCATAGAAATACTTTGTAGCAATAATATCCATATTCATTGGTAAACGCTTCACAACCGCAATAATTGGAACCGGTACATGCGCAAAACCTTGAAACAGATGAAATCCTAATGTATCCGCATTTCCACCATATCTACACATATCTAAAAATGCAGGAAACTGCTCCTCATATCCCAATTTTTTAATAAAATCGTGAGTTACAATAACTCCAATCATATCGTCGCTTAAACTTTCAAAAGGAAGCGCACTCTTGTTGACAACATTATCTTTTTCCAACACCGATTTCAACAAGGGATTACCGGCAAATGACTGGAAAAAACGGAAATCGGGATATTGAATCTGTTTTTCCTCTTTTCCAAAAACATTGAAATTAAAGGTATAATCCACCTGATGAGCCACAAAATGGAATTTCTTCATATTGTTCGTATCAGACAAACCATCCAACAAACCATCAATATCTCCCTCTCCATATTCATTCTGAATATCAACCCAATTTATAAATGGGTCATTCATTTTATAGGAAAGATAATTCAAACTTGCGCTACTGAAAGCAATTGCCAAAAATGTCAATGTAAGTACTGCCGTCAATAACCACAAATTAGAATACCGTGGTCCTAAAACCACCTTCTCCTCGCGTTTCACAAAGAGCTTAAAATAATCCCCGGTAAGTATCTTTATCTTGCTCATTCTAAACTCTTTTTAAAAATCCTACAAACTCTTGCTTTGAATACTTCTCTTTACCATTTGTCCAGTTGCTTTTATCCTCATTGGGCAAATAGATTGAATCATCGTCTATAACTCCGTAGTATGTAATCTCGTCTCCCTCATGTTCAGGTAAACGGCTCTCCTTATGGATTTTAATAATTATATCGGCAAATGTTACTGCCAAATTCATATCGTGCGATACAATAATGGCAGAACTTCCCTCCATAGTGGCAAGTTTATCGGTAAGTATCTCCATTGCCTTGGTTGCATTGTCACTATCAAGATTTCCTGTCGGTTCGTCTCCGAACAAGACTGTAAAATCGGGAAGAATTGCACGAGCAAATGCCAAGCGTTGTTGTTGACCTCCCGACAACTCTTGAGCCATGCGCTCCTCATGAATATGTTCCAACCCCAATTCCGCCAATACTTTATGAGCGCGTTTAAAAGAGGAATATTGAGTATATCCCTGTAACATTCTTGTTATAGAGATATTCTCGTATGCCGTAAAGTTGCGCATCAGATTGGTGCTCTGAAAAATAAAATTAAAATGTTTTCTACGGAATGCAGACAACTCTTTATCCTTGTTTCTGCGCCACATTGCCATCAAATCTATTGCATCCTTACCATTCTCGTAAAAAAGAAATTTTGTATCTCTATTCGCCACAATGGTATTGTTCATTAAACCAAGAACTTCCAAAATAGTACTCTTTCCAATTCCCGATTCTCCGACAATAAATATCTTTTTACCCTTAGGCAAAGAGAGCTTCTTTATCTCTAAGACACACTTAGAAATACCCTCACGATAATGTTTATCGTAAGAGCATTTCAAAGCCTCTATATCAAACAATTTACTCATAAACTTCAGTTATGGCAGATCCTCAACCGGAATCCAATAATATTTGGCTCCGTTAAACTCACGAACGTACGTGTAGTTTGTATTTTTAATAAATTCCAATGTTTCGTACTTTCTCTTAAAATCAGAAACGATGGTCCTGTATTGAGCCGGCTTAACCTTCATTGGATCGGTAATCTCCAAAAGGGTTGGTCCTTTACTCATTGAGATAGAGGTTTCATTCAAACCCGAAATCATATTCATTACCTCGGCAATACCCTTTTCGTCAATCTCCTGATCGGTTGCTTCGGGTACCATACTCTTTACCAACGCCTGAATTGCAGTCTTATATGCTTTTCTATCATCCGATGCAGGATTTCTTGCAACATCATAAACTCCCTTCAAACGATTAAGCAACTCGTCAAACTCAGTATTAGAGATAAACAATACCGGCTTATAATACTCTCTACCACTTGCATCGCGTTTAGCGGTCCAACCACGGAAACCCACCATCTGATTCTCCTCAATCTCTACATTTCCAAAACGATCAACCAACCATGCCTGGTTCGTTGTAATTGTTCCGGCCTCTCTGACAGCTGCAGTTGCAGCCATACCTATTTTGATTCCCTTCAACGAGGTAATTGTTACATTGGTAATATCATCCATTTGCTTCTGAACAACCTCGGAATATTTCTGTATCGAATTGGTCATCAACGAGAAAAGAACATCGGCAGAAATTGTTGTACCCTGTGTTGCATACTTGTGCTCTCCGAAATACAAATCGTACTCACCACTCTTATCGCACACGAACAACTGGCCATCGTTCGAAGTTTTTGCTCTTACTCTACTGCCCTCAACAAGGTTGTCATATTTGGTTTGCAAACTGTTTTTTATCATCTGCAATAATTGACGATTAAAAACATTGTATGCATCATGGTTCAAGTTTCTTACTTGATAACTTACCAAATTTACATTCTTGTCTACCAACTTTTTAACCAACTCGCTTTGTTGAGGCGCAACAGTATCGTTTAATGCGTTTCCACAATCACCGATAACCAACATCAAGTTACTCTCATCTTTATTAAAACGGAATCTATCCAAAGCGGTGTTGATTCCCACATAAAGAGCCTCTTCCAATGTTCTATCGCCTGCCGAGCTCTTAATTCCAAACTCACCTCCTGTTGCCAAGAAATCACGAATGGCAGGATCATCCGGTTTGGTAAATGGCAAAAACTCGGTCAAACCGGCACCATCCTTGTAATCGCGATATATCAATATTCCAACTTTAACATCGTTCTTTCCGCCATCGGTTCCAAAAAAGTCACAACCTTCATCAATTGCCTTCATTACTGCAGGAAAATACTCCTCCATTGAAGCAGTTCCATCAATAACAATGGCCAAATTAATTTTACTTAACTTTTCCAAGGCAGCCTGAATGGAATCCTGTAATGGGTCACTATTCTGAGTAACATCGGTCTCACCCTTTGTGGTTGTAAATGAAGAACACTCATATCTCTGTTCATCGGAACCATCAAGAATAGGGAAACGAAGAGCCTTTGGCGGCATTCTGTACATATACTGCTCATAAGCCTGATTTTTCTTTGAGAATGGAACTTGTGATGCAAAAGTTCCCTGCAAATTCTTATTATCGTATATGTATGAAATTTCATTCTTGGCTGCAAAGTACTCAACATCCTCATGACGCCATGTCGGCTCAATACATGTTCTTTGGTTCCATGGAACATAAGATGCATTCGGAACCCAAGCATATAATACCTTATCAGAATACCCATCACTCATTGTATATTGTGTTGCAAGCAGTGCCTTGCCATTCTCACGTTTCATAATGAAATAGAAACGCATATCCTGGGCAAGCGCTACTCTGGTTGATTCATCGGATGGATTCAGGAATCCTTGATCATATACCGAGGTTTGGTTCTGCTCATCTGCATTGATACAGAGCAATGCTTTATAATAAATACCACAATTATCGGCAAGACACACATCCCATAACAAAAGATTCTTCATTGAAATCCATCCTTTGTTTTCTGCATACTCTGATATTTGAGGATAAATGACATTAGCTTTGGGCTCTGAATATACCAAAGCATAACCATTTTGAATTTGTGCAATTCTCAATGTTTCGTTAAAGTCCAATGTTGAATGAACTGTTGAACCACCCGGAGTTGTATATGTTTTATTACCGCTTCTATCGCTATAAACAATCCAGTACTTTTTCTCCAATGGTTTTACATCCTGTCCAAAAAGGTTTCCTGCAAACAATGAATTAGCATCGGTTTCGTTCAACACTTTACTTTTGAGCAATACTGTTGGTAAGAAAGCTTCACACTTTCCCGGTAATTTCTGGGCAAATGCCGCAGAATATGCACATATTACACAAATCGTTAGTACTAATATCTTTTTCATATACGATCAGAATTTTAATCTATCAAAAATGTTAATATTAGGAGATATATTCTTTAAACCATAAGGAGCAGTTTCATCAAATATCAACTCATCATCTTCACCTGAGTAATACACTCTTAACCTTAGAAAATCGCTTGAAAGATTCTCTATATCAAGGGCATAATAAAGAGTTGCTATAATCTTTTCATTATATTTCAAATCCCAGAATGCTTGATCTATAAAGAAGTTCCACTCCATCTCCTTGTATTTGGGCGTATCATTGTCATCTATAAAATCATACTGATTGAATAGTGATATAATCTGATTTACATCCTCTTTTGAATCCACACTATGGAAACGACGCTCTTGAAGCTCCTTAATAATTCTATCAAAAGTTTCAACATCATCCTCCTCGTTACCTACAGCAATTTTGGCAATAAGAGGCATTTTCATGTTAGACAAATAGAATACCGTAGGAACTCGATAGTTACGTGCAAAATCAAACTGTGCTCGTAACTCGTTGCAAAGCTGAACAACAGGAGTTTCAGTAGAGTGGGCAATATATGTAAAGACCAATCTACTTGTTTGGGAGTATCCATTCATAACCAAGATTATCCCAAGGAATAATATCAATAATCCTCTTTTCATTATAACTCAACATTAAATTCAATAGCAGTAATATAATTCATTGAATTATACTTAACATCCACTACCTCAACCGATAACCAACCGGCAATCAATCTATTGAAAATCTCACTATATCGATCGGGAGCAGGCTCTCCATCCGGTAGTCCGTTAAATGTTAAGGTGTATTTATTTGCAAACTTGTTTTTCAATTCAGGAGTCTCGTTTCCTGAATTAAAAATCTCTTGCAACTCCTGTTTTGTCAATTTTTCAATTGGCTTGGCAACAACTATTTTCTTAAAACCCGGAACATTTATACTCACACAATCATTCGTTTTTTCATTAACAGCATAGATTGTGTATGTTTCAGTTCCATCGGTTGCCGCCTCGACATTCTTAAACTGACCATCATAGTTTGAGTATTTTACTGTTGTCGTATTATATGCACACAACTCATACCTAACTCTATCTTTTGTTTCAACTCCGGCCTTGATAGAAACATTATATTTCTCACCTACCAACGTAACTGTAGGGTCGGCTACAAATTTTGGAATTGGACTTAATTCCGGAGTTGCAGGAACCTTTTGAATTGGTTTCTCGACATTTATTGGCTGAGTATTTGTTGGTTTCTCAACAGCAACTGTAGTTGATGAAGAACCTTGTATTGTAGGTTGCGTAGTACCTATAGTTTTATACAAATACACACCTCCAAATCCTAAAATCATACTTCCCAACACAACAAAAAAGAGGGCAAGTCCCGAACCTCCTTTTTTACATGGAGTAATATTATCTGAACAACAATTTGGACACAATGGATCAGGATTATCCGTCTCAAACATCTGTCCACAATTTATACACTTAAACTTTCTTACCTCCATAAAGCCTAAAATTTAACCATTAAACCAACATTTGCCCATATTGCCTCGCGTTTAAAGGAAACACAATTCGCAATAGGCTGCATAGCAACATCATATCCTGATTCTGAAGAATATACCAAAGGTGGCATTGAATTTGTACTATATCTTTTTTCATCGGATTTATATGAATTTTTTAATCCTCGCTCGTAACCACCTTTTACCTCTAACAATAGAGTATTTTTAACCAAATTAATGTCAAAACCGGCATAAGCCATTAACGATATATCGAATTTCTCTCGCTCAAATGCAGCCGGGAATATGAATTCATTATAAACGGCATCGATATGCCCGAATGCCTGTTCTCCATCATTAATAATCATCCCATTACCATAATCTCCATATACATCGGCAACAATTCTATATGGATCGTTTTCTGTCTGCATATTGTAATATCCTTTAGCACCAACCTCTATAATAAATGCCACTCCTCGCGACAATTTAAAATCAAGTTGTGTATACAAAGGAACCATAATATCGGTAAATTGTACTCCTTGTGACATTGAGGTTATATCATATACTCGATTATAACCACGCCCTTTCTGATCTGTCATTGCAATACTGTAGTTCATGGGCGAGGTTTCGAAATTCAGACTTGTCATTGACATTCCAACACCGGTAAACCATCCCCAACGCAATATCTTACCTATTGTTGCAGAGACACCCAAATCTATTCCAAAACAAAAGCCATCGGATTCACTCTTCGCAAAATTATCGTCATTAACAACCGAATATGCTGAGTTAATTGCCATCTCCGCTCTTAACTTGACCCTTAGGTGTCTGGGAATATACTTAAATGTTACATACTCATACAACTCCTCGTCGGCAACTGTCTCGGTTTTAACCTTGATATTTCCATTCCAGAAATCAATGTTTCCTCGCTCAGCATAAGCCTGTCCAAAACTATTGTATTCCAAATACTCTCCATCAATCTTTACTTGTGCATCACGCTTTGCATCCTTACCATCATTACGCTTCTGCACAAGATAACCATGGTTTAATTTTTTAAAGTCTTGAGGGTTCAAACAGATAATCTCGGTAATCTTACATTGCGTGAAAGTCGTATCAAACTTATAAGTAAATTGCAACATAAAATCGGCAGTCTTATCTTCCTCTACAGGAAATAACACGCCATTATCATCGGCAAAACTTATACTTTTAGACATGGTAACTTGATAATACCATGAACTGTCCGAGTATACTATGCTACCTTTTTTTACATCCTTCAAATTAATTGTTACTGCACTACACTCCTCTAACAACCAGTCACTATACAAGCGAACAGGCATATTATTCTCCATAAAATATCCCGGACGGTTAAATAGGTCACAAAATATTGGAGTATTCTCGGACTCAAATAACCTAATAAAATTATACCTTGCATTGTCGTCTGCCACAGATGAATTCATTTCATACTCATCAATCGCATTCAACACTGCCATATGCATTTGTCTCTTTTGACTACGAGTCAACGTTTGTGCACATAGTGATGATATTGACACAAAACAAAGTATTATCGCTAATATTAATTTACTCCTCATAAGCCTAATACAATTACAGCCAATCCTATTCCGGTAACTAAACCTATAATTACCATAAAGATCCATAACCATGCCGGTATTCCGGAATTCTGCTTTATCGGAACTACGGTTTTTCCTGGTGTTGAACCTATATTATCTTCGGCAATTCTCGACCAATCAGCCATCAGTTCATCAATACTCTGATACCTTTCAGATTGAGCTTTACGAGTAGCCTTCTCTACGATCTGCCGTATATTCAAATTTTGAATATTTCGAATAGGAACCGGCTGCATAATCTGAGCCTGCATCACCTGCGCAGAATCACCGACAAAAGGCAGGGTTCCTGTAACCAATAAGTAGATAAAAATACCTATTGCATAAATATCGGTAGTTACATTATGCTGCTCAACCTTTCCAGAAATTATTTCAGGAGCTGCATACTCTAATTTACCAATAATAGAACCACTTGTTGTTAATTGGAATCTATTGTCAAACAAAGATTTACTTACTCCAAAATCAATAAGTTTAATATTTCCCTCCTCGGTAATCATTACATTACTTGGATCAATATCACGATGTATATAACCACTTTTATGTAATGCTCCGGTTCCTTGCAATACATTGTTAACAATTAATTTAATTGCATTATGCTTATCATTTCTATATTTGTCATATAATTTTTTAGCATAATCAACCTGTACTCCGGAATTATCCAATGTTAAACCACCTAACAAATTATCCAGATTAACACCAACCAAACGCTCCATAATAAGATAGTATCTTGTTACATGAGAATTTGTTGCCGCATCCCACTCCATATTCGGAATGAATCCGTACATTCTTAACAAATTAGGATGATCAATCTGAATCGATGCCTCTCTTCTTGCTCGCTCAATCAAGGCTGGAGTAATGTTTGTAACGACCTTTATCGCAACAGAAAAATACTCGTTAGGATTGTTATCATTTATACAATAACCTTGAAAAACCTTACCCATTCCTCCTTCACCAAGAGGAGTAGAATCTGCATCATATTCATAATGCAGATTATTTTTCATTTCATTCGGTCCTTGAATCTTAATTATATTCATAACTCTTCTGATTTAACAACAACCAACACTCCTAACGACATGTCTTGCTTTATAGCAATGAAATATGTACCCTGAGTTTCAGGAATAAATTCTGCACTGCGTTTATTGCCACGCACAACATATTCACTACTCCATATAGGAGAATCGCTCCACTTTATTGATGGTAACATCTTCATGGCGTAAGGACTATCCATCTCAACATCGGGCATCATATCTTTTGTAGCGTACACATACATCTCAGAATCCGGCTTGATTCCATGTAACTCTACTACTACTTTATCATTGTTCGAGACCGTAATCGATAAAGAACCGGAAAAGAAGATTCTTTTACTATCTTGAAATGATGATATAGGTTTTACTTCAACTCCATTAATTAGAATTTTTTGATTAACAGAGGTTGCTACTGTCGTTTCTGTATTTACCACAGGCTTATCATTCGATTTTACCTCGACAATCTCTACAGAATTCGTAGTAGGCTTTGGATTGTTATCAACTTTTGCAGTTCCATAAGGCTGATACAATTTATTGGGTACCTTTTGATATTTTCTAATATCCTTTAATACCACCGGTTTATCAATATCACGACCAAGTTCTATGATAAACACTTTACTACCCATTACTCGTTGAGTTATAAAACCTTCAACTACAGAACCATCAACCAAAACCAATCTATCCAATAATTGAAGCTGTTCCCACAAAGTATATCGATCGGATAATTTCTGAGCATTGATATGTAGAATATTTGAATAATCTATTCTACGCATATCTCCCTTTTCATCCAAGAGTGTGATATACTTACCTATATTCTGCTCAACAATTTGTCCAACAAAATGTTTACCCAATAAAGTAGTAACAATCTCGCCTACTCCATGTACCATTTCATTAGTATTAGTCTTGACAGTTTTGTCTATTGCTCCCCATATCAACGGATATGTTCTATTACCAAAAGAGACAACTGTTATCGAATCATTTCCATCCTTCAAAAGAAATGCGTCATCATAGAATACTCCGTTTGCTGTAAACGATGCCTTACAGATATTTGTAGTATTACCCAAATTCGCAAACCACTCTTTCGCTTCATCAGATAGCTTATCAAATACCTTTGATTCTACCTTTAATCCGGAAACAGAGCTCTTGGGGAATACCAATTGGGCTCTTTCTGCACTGATAAGAACCTGTCTTCCAGGAATCTGTTCTGAAATATACCCCTCATAAACAGCACCATCCTTTGTATATATGTGCTCTACAACTTGTGCGTTTACATGCAAAGTTGTCAATATGAATAGGGATAATAATAGAATTTTAGCTTTCATAAACTTATTTTACTATTTCTGCTTTATCTATTAGAAGTTTTAGTTGTTTTGCACGAACTGCAAAATTGAATCCCTGAGAATTAGCAACTTTTGCATAAAGGACTCCTACTAATTGTCCATATTCATTGAAGATTGGAGATCCACTGGCGCCACTATAAGAAACACCGTCAAATCCAAAAGTTTTAATGTTGTCGGTACGTGAGATTGTTGCACCAACAGCATTTGCTTGAATCTTTGTACCCTCGATATTATCAAGCAGATTTAAGCCATAAGGGAATCCAATAGTGTAGATATGTCTTCCCGTCGTAGGTTCATCTACACAAATTTCATCAAGGGGTATCGGTGTTACACCGACAGGTAATGTCTGTGATTTAATTTTAAAGATAGCCAAGTCAACCTCTTGATCATCGCTACAGATAACCTCATGACAATTCACAGCACTTTTCTCATCAAGGTATGATCCATTAGGAATCAAGATTACATAATCCAAAACTCCCTTAACCTCTACCTGCGAGATATATTGGATTGCAGGTGTAAATCCTTGCTCTACAAGTTTATTCAATTTAGCTCTATAGTAATCATTTGCCAAAGATTGAATAGTTAAAGCTGAAGACATGGTTTCTGTTTGAATTGTTGAACTTAACCATGGTTTTGCAACATGAAGATTTGTTACAACATTACCATCATTACCTATAAAGAAACCGGTTGCTGTATATGCCATTCCATTCCCTGCGTCTTCGCTATATGGAATAATTGCATCACCCTCAACTACAAACTTATCTGTCAATCTTTTTGTGTAAATCTCTTTCTTTTTATTGTAATAATCCGGATCAGGTAACTGACTCATATCAAGAGAACCACATGTAACCTCAAAATGATACTCACATAACAACAGTGCTGTTGATTGCGAATATTTCTGATACAACTTTTCATCCGAGATAGGTCTGTTTATGTTGAAAAGTAAAACAATTCCAACTCCTATTGTCACACATGCAGCCAAAATCAAAAATATTTTTCCATATTTAATTGACGGCTTCGGTATTGGATTTTGAATAGGTACTCCTGCACAAGAAATTTCATCCTTATATGAGATAGGAACAAATTTATTCTTAGGAATTCTCTTACCATTCAGAGAGGTTCCATTCTTACTATGATCACATATATACCAATCCCCATCGTTCATTTCACGCAATGTTGCATGAAAACGGCTCGCATTTGGAGCTTGTAGGCATATATCGTTCATATAGTGTTTTCCTATACTTTTAACCTGCTTAATATTTTGAGGTATTACTAAATCTTGAACCAATGACCAATCAAACGGGACATCGGCAAACATAATCTCATCACCGCGTTTTATTATAAACTCCTTGCCCGGAGTCATCTTTATGCCGTTTATAGTTGTTCCGTTAGAACTTTTATCTATGAGAATTATATCTCCGTTATCCAATTGTATTAGCTCTGCATGATAACCACTGACATAGTCACTCTTTAATACAATGTCGGCCTCTTGCGGATCTCGTCCTATTACTATCAGTTTCATATTATATGTTTTAGTAGATTGCATCCTTGTATACCTCTTCACCAATAACCTCTATTTCAATATCGGTTGCTTGCTTAGGAGGTTTTGATAATTGAGTGTTAGATTGCTGAGATTCAGTATTAGCTTTGGCATTTTCTTTAGGCTCATCCTGTTTCACAACTTGCTCTTCCTCTTTATTACTCTTCTTCAACTCCTCCTGCTTTTTCTGTTCTGCTCTCTTCTTACGCGCAGCCTCCTCCTTCTTTTTCTTATTAGGAGATTCAATTATCACATCTTGATTTTCATCAGATTCATCACTTGAGGATGATTTATCCCAGAAAGGAGTCTCCGAACCATTATCAGAGGAATTATTAATATCACCAACTCCTGATTCTATTTTCTTCTCATCCAGGGTTGAATTCAAAGTATAATAAACAACTCCACCAATTGCAGCCAACACAACAACGGCAATTGCAACTATTAACAACAATTTCTTATTACCACTTTGAGCATTGGGAATTAATCCCCAATCCAAGTCACATGCCTTAGCAAAACTGATTACATCGGTTCTTGAAACAGGCACCTCTACCCCTGAAGAGATTTTAATTCCATTGATATAAGTTCCATTAGAACTTTTATCAAGAATGTAATACGTACCATCATTTCCAATCTTCAAAACGGCATGGAAACGACTCGTTACATTTGATGTATCGTACAGACAAATATCACATTCCGGATCTCTACCTATATTGTATATCGTCTTTTTCATTACATTTATGATACTTTAACTTATCGTACATCCATATAATTATTCCCAACGGAATCTTTTACAACACTATCAACCTTTTCAATTGTTGCCGGTTTTGTTTCATCAGTATTACCACCATAAATATTTATACAATTGAAAATCACGCTAATAAGCAGTAATATGGATAGCACTCCTATAATAATCTTTGTTGTTGTGCTCATCTTGGGTTTTAATTTTGAATTACATGTAACTTTAAAAAGAGCAGCTGTCAGATTATCATGTCCGCCCCCTGCAGCAAAACCTAAACTATCTACATTCGATGCTGTTGTCACAAGAATTTTTTCCAAATCGCCCTTGGCAGTTACCAACTTCAAAAATTCAGGTTCAGGCATTGCCCCCCAAAAGCCATCTGAACACAATAAGAATCTGTCACCCGACAGATAAGGCAATTCAAATATCTCGGGTTCTAAATCTGCCGTAATTCCTAAGGCTTTGGTTATAACATTTGACATGGAAGATGATCTGGCCTGTTCTTCCGAAAGGACCTTGGCTTGTACCATTTGAAACACCATTGAGTGGTCAAACGTACGGAATACTTTCTTTTTACCTCTCAATTGGTATATTCTACTATCTCCAACATATGTTGCAATCGCACTCTTTTTTGAGACAATTATAGCAACTACAGTTGTACCCATTCCAACCAATTCCGGAGTTGCCGAAGCAGTCTCCATTATAACTTGATTGGCATGCTTTACAGCATTGGATAATACAACAGAGGGCGAATCATCTACTGTTGCAATAGCTACATCATCAATAATTGTTTTTACCGCCAATTGAGAGGCAACACTTCCTCCATTCATACCACCCATACCATCACACACAACTATGACGGTTCCAAGCGGCACATCAATCGAGAATGCAAAATCTTGATTCTCTGAACGGTCACCAATTAATGATTCAATATAACCATCGACAATAGCCTTTGCCTCAATACGTATAGCCATAAACTAAATAGTCAATTGTTACTTTTTATCAGGTGTAAAAATTCCTGTTTTCGAAGATGTAAAGGGCGATGGAGCACCTCCTATTGTTCCCTTAGAACCTGAAAATGGTTGACCCTGTTGAGGTTGTTGTGAAAAAGGGCTACGAGCCCACGCATTATCAAATGCTGAACCGGAATTTTGTGCCACAGCCTGTGCAGCCTCGCCCCCCTCAAAATGCTCCTTAGGTGCAATTCCTATAGAATCAGCATCCAATAGAACAAAATACAACTCATAATTCTCTCCAATTGTGATAATATCACCATTCTTACATTCACATGGCTCAAAACCCAAACTATTTCCATTCACCATTGTTCCACAGGTTGAACCACTATCTTGAATAAATACCAATACACCACTCTTCTCCCCATTATGATGCATCTTTCGTATTACCAAATCTGCGTGGTGATCAGAGACAGTTGCCTCGGATAAACAAATAGAACAATCTGTAGTTCTTCCTATAGAATTTTGTCCTATATAAAGAGGCCAATATTCTCCCATAGGTGTCTTTGAAACAGAGAATAAGAAACCCATAATTGGCTTATTCTTAACAACATCCTTATTTGATGTATTAAACTGCTGTGGTTGTTGTGATGTCTGACCACCTACCGGTTGCTGGGTTCTGGTTTGAAATGCACCAGAAAATGCATTACTCTCGGGTGACATTCCCGGACAGATTGTTTTTGAGCTCATAATCTTATATTTAATTGTTATTATTACAACACGTTCATTCTCCTCTCTTTTTAAGAGAGGGATTTGAGTTCTATCATTCTGATTTAATGCTGATTAGCTTAATGGAGTTAATGAGTTTGTTTTTCGATGAGAGAATATAAGTGTAGTTTCTATTATGATAAATAAATAATTTTTTTGGTTTCTACACAAAATTTTATACCTTTGCAACATTCTGTCCCTCTCTTAAAAAGAGAGGAGAATGAAATTATTTGAACCTATTTACAAGTCTTTAAGTATTAATCTATTTGCATTATCAATAACGGAGGTATTCAAAGAATTAAGATAGATTTGGGTTGTTCGTTCTGAATTATGCCCCATGCCCTCGCATATAACGGAAATTGGTATATTTTTAGACTTTGCAATACTTGCCCAGGAATGACGTGCAACATACATTGACAACGGGAAAGGAGCATCAACCATTTCGGATATAATTTTCAATTTTTTATTAACCGAATGTAAAGCATTTCTATAATTTGCCAATGCCTTACTTTCATTCATGATCATGGGCAGAAGATATGAAGAGGAATAATTGGGATACCTTTCCACTATCTCTTCCATACATTTTTCCCATTTTATACTTAAAAGTTGTCCGGTCTTTTTTCTGCGATAAGTAAGTAATTGAGCATTCAAATCTCGTTTCTTAAGATAAGCCATATCAATAAAAGACATTCCACGAGTATAAAAGCTAAATAAGAACATATCTCGTGCGAATTCCAAACTATCATCATGAGAAAGATCCAAATGCTTTATTTTTCTTATAATCCCAATAGGAACAGCTCTCTTTATAGTCTTATCTATACCTGTATATACATGTTTGAAGATATTTTGTTGCTTAACATATCGATCCTCAACGGCTCTATTATAAACAGCTCTTAATACCCTAATATAGAACGATGTAGTATTCTTAACCAAACCTCGCTCTTTTAGAAAAGATTCGTATAGGACGATTATTTCATTGCTTAAATCCTTAAGTAAAATATCCCTTCCTTGCATGTATAATTTAAAACTATTAAGTGTAGCAAGATATGTTTCGGCTGTTCTGTACTTTCCTGCTGCTTTAAGAGAATTGATTAGGTTGTACATATATACGTACAGGGTTGTCCTTGATTTTGTTTGATATTTGTTGTGTTTCATAAAAATGTATTGGGGATTAACACAAATTTTGAGGAACAAAAAGAGGGTGACTCAAAAGTCTTTTGACTGATGAGTCACCCTCTTCTATATTT
>CAZMOG010000029.1:0-20972 GCA_964567845.1 uncultured Odoribacter sp.
TCAAATATAGAAGAGGGTGACTCATCAGTCAAAAGACTTTTGAGTCACCCTCTTCTGAAGTCGGGGCGACTGGATTCGAACCAGCGACCACTTGCACCCCATGCAAGTACGCTACCGGGCTGCGCTACGCCCCGAATTGCGAGTGCAAAGGTAATATATTTTTTTATATATCCAAAAACTGAGCGGGATATAAATCTGTAACCCTTGCTGTTATTCTGATAAGAAAATTATTGACAGAATAGTTGTAATACTCAGTAATCTTATCAAACTCCCCCTTATGTCCTGCTATACTTCTTTCTATATCATGAATCGAATCTGAAATATCTTGAATGTCCTGATTTTTAGATAATTCCGAATCCATCTGCACTGCACTTATATATCTTTTTATAAGGCCCGACAACTCCTTCTCAATCGGTAATCTTTCATCGATTTTTGTTGTGGCAATACTCTTCTCTACAAGCTCACCTATCTTATTGCCATCTGCCTTGCAATCCGGCAATTTATCACCGCTCACAACTATCAAATTCTTTATCAATTCGCCACGACTGTCCAATACACTTTTAAATGTATCAAACTGCTTGGTACGCTCCTCTCTGTAACCGGCACAACGATAATACAACCCCGCATACCACAATGCCACCAATACCACAACCAACGTAATAATCACTATTGTCATAACTTGAAATCTGTTTTAAATTTACACTGCAAAAGTAACTTAAACACTTCGCAAAACCAAATAATATTCATACCTTTGGAATCGGCAAAAAAAACATAACATACAATAAAACAATATGAACAACTTTGAATTTCAAAATCCTACAAAATTGATTTTTGGCGAGGGCACAATTGCAAAACTTGCCAAAACATTGACAAGAGTAAAAAGATTCTTATGACCTGCGGAGGCGGCTCAATTAAAAAGAACGGAGTATATGACCAGGTAAAAGCAGCTCTTGAAGGTTACAATGTAACCGAGTTCTGGGGAATTGAAGCAAATCCCGACTACGCTACCCTGATGAAAGCCGTGGAAATATGCAAAACAGAAGGAATAGACTTCCTATTGGCTGTCGGCGGAGGTTCTGTTGTTGATGGAACTAAATTTATTGCAGCAGCTTCTCTCTACGAAGGAGATCCATGGGACTTCCTCTCAGGAGCAGCAACAATTCAGAAAGCACTCCCCCTTGCAGCAGTTCTTACCCTACCTGCTACAGGTTCGGAGATGAATGGAAATGCAGTAATTTCACGTCGCGAGATTGGCGAGAAAATGGCTTTCGGAAGCAAGCACACCTATCCACAATTCTCAATTCTTGATCCAAACGCCTTAAGGAGTTTGCCACCTCGACAGGTTGCAAATGGAATTGTAGATACATACATCCACACATTTGAGCAGTACATGACCTTCGACAACAAGACAATGGTTATGGATCGCTGGGCCGAGGGTTTGTTGCAGACATTGGTTGCACTTGCGCCCTCGCTTATGGCAGGAAATGCAGACTATCAGACATACGCAAACTATATGCTTACAGCAACCATGGGTCTAAACGGATTTGTGGCAATGGGTTGTGTTGAGGATTGGTCAACCCACTCTATCGGCCACGAACTTACGGCTATGCACGGACTTGACCATGGCGCTACCCTTGCAATTGTTTGGCCGGGTGTTGCACGCGTTATGAAGGAGTACAAAATGGAGAAGCTTGTTCAATATGGCGAGCGCGTTTGGGGTATAACCGAGGGAACTACAGATGAGCGTGCCGAGAAGGCAATTCAGGCAACCGAAGAGTTCTTCAAATCTGTGGGAATGAAGATTAAGCTTAGCGACCACAGCATTGGCCGGGAGACAATCCAGCGCATTATTCAACGCTTTAAAGAGCGTAACTGGACTCTTGGTGAATTCGGCCGTGTTACCCCCGAAAAGACCGAAGAGATTCTTAACGCTGTGTTATAAAATCATTCACAAAACAAAATTAGGGCGCATTTAACGTGCGCTCTTATTCTTTATCTGATATTTTTATTTCTACCTTACTACTCTATTTTTTAGGCGGTGAGAACGGAATTGGCGATGTTTCTCTGACTTCTGTGGTTGAGTTACATATTCCGATCGGCCTTGCTTATCCGTATATTGATAATAATAATCCCCTACAAGGTCATCATAATTGGACTCCTCGACCATCAAAACAGATCCATCACTATTCATAACATAGTTATATGTCAAAAATGTCTGGTCGTAATATTGAATTTTTGAAGGAAGATGAGTTGTACCAAACCCCAAATAATTGTTTTGAGCCAAGGCTAATAGAGGAGCAAACGAATCTAAATATAACAATCTGAAAAAAGCAGGCATATAGTGATTGTATACATTATCCATACTTGAATAGAGAATTCTGTATGTATCATTACCATTATCCTGAGTATAAGTCACTTCTCCAAACTCTGTCAACCAATATTTATGATTAATCTCATATATATTTCCATCCCTCCAATTCAGAGTAAATATTTCATCATCAGTCCACCCATACTCCTCATTCATATAAATATCCAAACCATGACCTTCGGACGAAAACGAGATTTTAGTTAAACGATTATTTTCATATTCAAACTCCATAATCATGTTTTCACTCTCCTCTATTTCGTCATCGAAATATGTATACTCTATTTCAAGGTCAGTAATATATCCATATCTGTTTTGTCGAATATTTTTGTACTCAAACTTCTCGGTTGCAAATGGAAAATCAGACATAATGGTATATTCCTCAGTAATTCTGAATGGGCTATATGAGAAATCTATATCAATACCCACTCCATCATACCCTTGGATTAAACCAATCTCATCCAGCGTTCCATCATGATTGTAATCATAAATTAATTCATTATATGCACTCACCTGCACTCTTGGCAATTTTGGAATATCATTCCAATCGTCATCCTTATCAAATAAATCGCACCCTGATGCCAACCCCGCCATCAGAACTAAAAAAACTAAATATGCCCTTCTCATAACCTTGTTATTTTCTATTTTCCACAAAGGTAATGCAAAACAAGAATTATCCAACTCTCAATAAAGAAAAAAGGACAGACTCACTTGTCTGCCCTTACTTGGAATATCAATGTTTTCAGAATATTACTCCCACTCGATTGTTGCTGAAGGTTTTGGCGACATATCGTAGCAAACACGATTAATACACTTAACCTCTTTCAATATACGGTCGGTAATCTTCATAAGAATTGCCCAATCAACCTGTTCGATTGTTGCTGTCATTGCATCGACAGTATTAACGGCACGGATAATTACAGGCCAATCGTATGAACGTGCATTATCGCGAACACCTACAGATTTGAAATCGGGAACTACAGTGAAATACTGCCATACCTTCTTATCCAAACCGGCCTTTGCAAACTCCTCACGAAGAATTGCATCGGACTCACGAACAGCCTCAAGACGGTCGCGTGTAATTGCACCCAAGCAACGTACACCGAGTCCGGGACCAGGGAATGGCTGACGATAAACCATATCGTATGGCAAACCCAACTCCAATCCGCATGCACGAACCTCATCCTTAAACAACTGACGCAATGGCTCAACCAACTCAAACTTCATATCTTCAGGAAGTCCACCTACATTGTGGTGAGACTTAACCATCTTAGCTGTTTTTGTTCCACTCTCAACAATATCGGGATAGATTGTACCCTGACCCAAGAAATCAATTCCGTCAAGTTTACGAGCCTCCTCTTCAAATACACGAACAAACTCTCCACCGATAATTTTACGCTTCTCCTCGGGATCTGCAACATTCTCCAATTTGGTCAAGAAACGCTCAGTCGCATCAACATATACAAGATTTGCATTCAACTGATTTCTAAACACCTCAACAACATTCTCAGATTCACCCTTACGCATCAAGCCATGGTTAACGTGAACGCATACAAGGTTGTTTCCAATTGCTTTCAACAGCAAAGCTGCAACAACAGAACTATCAACACCTCCCGATAGAGCCAAAAGCACCTTTCTGTCACCAACCTGCTTACGAACCAACTCAATCTGATCATTCACAAAATTTGCCATATTCCAGTTGGTCTCTGCTTTACAGGTATCGAATACAAATGATTTAACAGCCTTTTTAATCTGCTCTACATCATCGGTAAATTGTGGCAACTTAACCTCGCAAAGTGCCTTATCGTGACCCGCAGCTATTACGGGATAACCTGCATTATAGATTTCGGGACAAACGTCAATCTCAACTCCGTCAATCACATTATTAGGACCACCATTAATAATGATACCCTTTACATTTGGCAACGCCTTCAACTCATTGACAGTAATATCGTGTGGATAAATCTCACTATACACACCCAACGCACGAATTGCTCTTGCCAACACGGTATTTTCGTGGCTACCCAAATCCAAGATTACAATCATATCTTGTTTCATATCTTCTATAATTCTAATATTGTTTCTAATTTTAATTCACTAATTTAACCTCTGCTCTTAATTAAATCAAACCACTATGGAATTGCCATAACAAAGCCAAAAGAGTGTGTCTTTGGCAGTATGAATGGATAGTTATACATGGTTTGATTCAATTTTGATGCACAAAGTTAAATAGTTTTTTGGCTTAATCTGCAATCAACTTTCTATATTTTACTCTCTTCGGCTCAACATTTCCATTCATGCGTTTCTTATGCTCCACATATTCTGAATATGTTCCCTCGAAGAACACCACATTTGAATCACCCTCAAATGCCAGAATATGGGTACAGATTCTGTCAAGGAACCAACGGTCGTGCGATACAACAACGGCACATCCGGCAAAACTCTCCAATCCCTCCTCAAGTGCACGAAGAGTATTTACATCAATATCATTTGTAGGCTCATCAAGCAACAATACATTCGCCTCGGCCTTTAATGTCAATGCCAAATGCAGGCGGTTACGCTCTCCACCGGAAAGCACCCCACAAAGTTTCTCCTGATCTGCACCTACAAAGTTAAATTTAGAGATATAGGCACGGGTATTTATCTCTTTACCACCTACACGGATAAACTCCTGACCTCCGGAAATTACCTGATATACACTCTTCTTAGGATCAATATCCTTGTGTGTCTGGTCGGCATAGCCTATAACTACTGTCTCGCCCACATCAAATGTTCCGCCATCGGCCTTCTCAAGCCCCATAATCAATTTGAAAAGGGTTGTCTTACCTGCACCGTTTGGTCCGATTACTCCAACAATTCCATTAGGTGGAAGCACAAAGTTCAAATCATCGAAAAGAAGTTTATCTCCGTATGCCTTGGCAACATGTTGAGCCTCGATAACCTTGTTTCCCAAACGAGGTCCGTTGGGGATAAAAATTTCCAATTTTGCCTCCTTCTCCTTCTGATCCTCATTAAGCAATGACTCGTATGAATTCAAGCGGGCCTTACCCTTTGCATGACGCGCCTTGGGAGCCATATTAATCCACTCCAACTCACGCTCAAGGGTCTTTCTGCGCTTGCTTGCCTGCTTCTCCTCCAAAGCCATGCGTTTTGTCTTTTGGTCAAGCCATGATGAGTAGTTACCCTTCCATGGAATACCCTCTCCTCTATCAAGCTCAAGAATCCATCCCGCAACGTGGTCAAGGAAGTAACGATCGTGGGTAATACAGATTACAGTTCCTGCATACTGCTGCAAATGTTGCTCCAACCAATCAATAGACTCGGCATCGAGGTGGTTGGTAGGCTCGTCGAGCAACAAAATATCGGGTTGTTGCAACAACAAACGACATAGTGCCACACGTCTGCGCTCACCTCCGGAAAGTGTATCTACAATCTGATCCTCGGGTGGACAACGTAGAGCATCCATTGCACGCTCCAACTTGGAATCAAGATTCCATGCATCGGTAGCATCGATTTTATCCTGAAGTTCAGCCTGACGATTTATCAAAGCATCCATCTTATCGGGATCTTCAAGCACCTCAGGGTCGGCAAACTTCTCATTAACCTCCTCGTACTCTTTCAATACATCGACAATCTCCTGAACACCCTCTTCCACAATCTGTTTAACAGTCTTTCCCGGCTCCAACTTCGGATCCTGCTCCAAATAGCCCACAGAGTAACCCGGAGAAAATACCACCTCTCCCTGATACTCCTTCTCTACTCCTGCAATAATCTTCAGCAAGGTAGATTTACCGGAACCATTCAATCCGATAATACCTATTTTAGCACCATAAAAGAATGAAAGATATATATCTTTCAAAACCTGCTTTTGCGGAGGGAACACCTTGCTCACTCCGACCATCGAAAAGATAATCTTCTTGTCGTCTGCCATATTTATATTTTTACAAATTTCCAAACAAAGCGTTTCTGTCACGCTTACGCAAAATTAAGAAAATTCTTAAAGAAACAAATCACACCACTCATTAAATCGTACCAAAGATTCTTCACCAAATTTAGCAATGGAACGGCGAGCATGCTCTATACTCTTTTCCTGGGTTGGTCTGCTCTTCGAAAAGAATTTATCGGCAAAACAGATAAGTTTCTCCTCTATAGTCTCGGGCAGGAAATCTTGTGCCGGCAAAGGTAGTTTCCGGGCGAGGATACTCTCCTTACTCAATCCTGTTCCTGTATGCCTTTCGCATACCCTGGCATGTTGCTCCAGCCCCTCTCTTCGCAACAACTCTGCACCTAAAATACCATGCTTGATATATGGTTCGTCGCCGAAACAGAATATTCCCGGCGCATCGCATAAAAACACACCAATATCGTGAAGCAGCGAGGCCTCCTTCACAAAAGTAGTATCGATATTCAACTCAGGATGAGCATTTGCAATTGCCAAAGCCTTTTGAGCCACCAATTCCGAATGGGCCAATAAAATCTCTCTACCCTGTTTGTTCTCTTTGTAAAATTTACCTATAATTGCATTAACATCCATTTCACTCTTAATTTGCTATTATTGTTCATTGCGTAGATTCGATTTTTAGAATATCTTTGCGCTTTAAAATTAATAAAATTATGAGTAACAAAGAACACTTCGGATCAAAGATTGGTGCCGTAGCAGCATTAGCCGGCTCGGCAATCGGTCTTGGAAATATATGGAAATTTCCATACTTAACCGGTGAAAATGGCGGAGCCGCCTTCATTTTAATCTATATTGCATGCATCTGTTTTATAGGAATTCCAATTATGCTGGCCGAGTTCTCCATTGGTCGTCGAGGAGGTAAAGATGTTTACGGCACATTCAAAACACTGGCCCCAAAAACAAAATGGTGTGCATTCAGTATCATAACTGTATGCACCTCAGCCATAATTCTTTCATATTATGGAACGATTGCAGGATGGACTATGCACTATATGTGTATATCGTTTACCGACGCATTTCAAAATGCCACCCCTGCAAGCGTTGAACAACTCTTCAACGACTTTACATCAAATCCTTACCATCCCCTTATATGGCAGATGCTATTTATGGTAGTAACAGCAGCAGTTATTCTTGGAGGAGTTAAAAATGGAATTGAACGCAGTTCAAAAGTAATGATGCCCATTCTGTTCATAATCTTGATTATTCTTTGTTTCAGATCATTAACAATTAACGAACACAGTATTGAGGGGCTGATATTCCTGTTTAAACCAAATTTGGACGTTGTTTCAGCCAAAACATTCCTGGCTGCAATGGGACAAGCATTCTTCTCATTATCGGTTGGTATGGGTGTTATCATGACCTATGGTGCATACGTAAAAAAGCATGAAAACATTCACCAAATGTCATATCAAGTGGTAATTTCAGATACGGCTGTGGCTATTCTGGCCGGAGTTGCCATCCTTCCCGCTACCTTTGCATTCGGAATGGCTCCCAATGCAGGTCCCGGATTGGTATTCCTAACACTTCCCCAAGTATTTGCACAAATGCCACTTGGTCAATTCTGGAGCTTTATCTTTTTCTTATTATTGGTACTTGCAGCATTAACCTCATCTATCTCACTGCTCGAAGTTACGGTGGCATACCTTATCAACGAACTTAAAATGAAAAGAGCAACAGCTACAATTCTTACAACCGTTGTAATTACCATTATCGGAGTCTTCACTACCCTTGCATTCGGTCCATTGAAACATATAACTCTGTTTGGTATGAATTTGTTCGATATTATGGACTACACCGCATCAAATATTCTTCTACCATTAGGAGGAATGCTTATATGCTACTTTGCAGGATGGGTTTTGGGCAAGGAGTCACTTCGTGATGAAATCACCAATGGCAATAAGCTTAAAATAACTCTATTCGGATTCTATTTCTTTATTATGCGCTATGTTGCTCCGGTAGTAATTCTACTGCTTATGCTCAATGGAATGGGAGTATTCAATAATTAGGAGTTAGGAGTGAACGTTACCGAAGTTAAAAAAGGTTGAATCTGCGCTGCAAATTCAACCTTTTTTTTAACTGTTCACCTCTCACCTAAAATTATCTTAACTATCTTTTTCTACCTTCGTAAACAATCTCACCACCACGCTTTCCTCCATCGGGGCCAAGATCTATTATCCAATCGGCTACCCCTATCACATCGGTATTATGCTCGATAACAACCACAGAATTGCCGCGGTCAACCAATTTATGCAGAACATCCAAAAGAATACGAATATCCTGAAAATGGAGTCCGGTTGTAGGCTCATCAAGAATATACAATGTTTGTCCCGTTTCGCGCTTAGAAAGCTCGGTTGCCAACTTAATACGTTGAGACTCACCCCCCGATAGCGTTGTACATGGTTGTCCTAACTTAATATAACCAAGACCAACACTCTGCAACACCTTTAAACGCTCATAAATATGCGGAACATTCTCGAAAAACTCCACCGCCATATTGATAGTCATATTCAATACATCACCAATCGACTTTCCACGATACTTAACTTGTAAGGTTTCTCGATTATAACGTTTACCATCGCACTCATCACAATGCACATACACATCGGGCAGGAAATTCATCTCAATAGTCTTAACCCCTGCACCCTTACATGCTTCGCAACGGCCACCCGCTACATTAAATGAAAAACGTCCTGCAGAATAGCCTCGAAGCTGGGCCTCCGGAAGTTTTTCGTATATTTTTCTAATGTCGGTAAAAAGTCCTGTATAAGTTGCCGGATTTGAACGTGGTGTCTTGCCTATCGGACTTTGATCCACAACAATAACCTTATCAATATTATCCATTCCCTCAATTCTGTCGTATGGCAATGGATTGGTTACTGCATGATAAAAATGTTCTGCAAGAATCGGATACAAAGTACTATTGATTAGCGAGGATTTTCCACTTCCACTAACACCTGTAATACAGACAAACATACCCAATGGGAGTTTCAAATCTACAGACTTCAGATTATTTCCGGTACATCCATAAAGTTTAATATACTTTCCATTTCCCCGGCGAGGTTTCTCAAGAGGGATAATTGTCAAATCACCACGCAAATATTGAGCAGTCAAACTCTCATCACATTTAACGACAGTATCATAATCCCCGGCCACAACAACATGGCCACCTTTTCTTCCTGCAGCGGGCCCCATATCCACAATGTAGTCTGCATTCTCCATAATCTCACGATCATGCTCAACCACAATCACTGTATTACCTACATCACGTAAACTTTTCAACGAATTTATCAATCGAGTATTGTCGCGCTGATGCAATCCAATACTTGGCTCATCAAGAATATAAAGCACATTTACAAGTTGCGAACCTATTTGTGTTGCCAATCTGATTCGTTGCGACTCTCCACCGGAAAGCGTTACAGACTGTCTGTTCAATGATAAATAGTCCAAACCAACATCCAACAAAAATTTTAATCTTGAACGAATCTCCTTCAATATCTCACTTGCAATTAATTTCTGGTTTTGCTGCAACTCATTCTCAACATTGGTACACCACTCATAAAGCTCACCGAGCTCCATATTTGCCAACTCCGAAATATTTTTTTCGGCAATGAAATAGTTTAGTGCCTCCCTGTTCAATCTTTGTCCATGACACTCTTCGCACACTTGGGTCGAAATAAATTGCTCTGCCCATTTGGCTGCTTTTTTCGAGGTCGCACCCTCGCTCTGCATCAACACATACTTAATAATTCCCTCGTAACTATATAATGAATTACTCGACAATCCCAAAGCAGTATTTTGCAAACGAATCTGTCCGGGAACTCCATAAAGAATATCGCTTATTGCCTCCTCGCTCATCTCATTTATCGGAGTATCCAGATTGAAACCATGTTTACCCAAAACGGCATCGATTTGCCAAAAGAGCAATGAGTTTTTATACTTTCCAAGTGGCTCAATAGCACCATCACGTATTGACAACTCCTGATTCGGAATAATCTTATCTCTATCTGCCATGGTTACAACTCCCAAACCTTTACAAACCGGACATGCTCCATGAGGGGAATTGAAAGAAAATGAGTGAGGAGCCGGATCTTTATATGACATTCCGCTCTCTTCGCACATCAAATTCCGGCTATAATAACGAACATTGCTCTCGTTATCGGCATCTATGGCCATCATTATTCCATCGCCATGACGCATCGCTGTTGCAACCGAAGCCTTAACGCGTTTTATATCGACATTCGCATTAATTACCAGCTTATCAATAACAATCTCTATAACATGACTCTTATACCTGTCAAGAGCCATTCCCATTGTTATCTCCTTTATCTGTCCATCAATACGCGCCGAAATATACCCCTTCTTTCGCCACCCTTCCAACAATTCACGATAATGTCCTTTACGCCCCTTAACTACCGGTGACAAAAACAACACTCTTCGATTATTGAAATGATCCATAATCAACTCAATAATCTTCTCATCGCTATATTTCACCATGGGCTTTCCCGTTACATACGAGTGTGCTATACCGGCTCTTGCAAAGAGTAATCGAAAAAAGTCGTAGATTTCGGTAGTTGTTCCTACTGTCGAGCGAGGATTCTTGTTTGTAGTCTTTTGCTCAATGGAAATAACAGGACTTAAACCCGTAATCTTATCTACATTGGGACGCTCCATTGCCCCCAAGAACTGACGTGCATAGGTCGAGAAAGTCTCCATATAACGGCGTTGTCCCTCGGCATAGATGGTATCAAAAGCCAATGATGACTTTCCACTTCCACTCAATCCGGTAATTACTGTCAACGAGTTCCGAGGAATTACAACGTCAATATCTTTAAGGTTGTGCTCCCTTGCTCCATATACGGCAATCTCACCCTGCTCTATCCTCTGCTCTGCCATTCTAAATTACTTATTATCTGTAGTAAATGTATATTCGCTATGTATAGGAGTTCCATCGCTTGTCACGCCCTCAACAATAACACCCAAATCTGTATATCTATCCGAAGTTGTAAAATTAAATGTGGCCTTTCCGTCGTCGCCAATTACAACTTTCGGATTCCAATACAATGTTCTACGCTCATCGGGCACATCTCTTAACGCCGCACGCACCTCATCAACCTGATATGCAGGAACATAGAATTCTGCATTCTTCTGATATCCAAGAGGAATGAATGTAATCAAACTTGGCAATTGCTTGTATGGCGGAACATACTCTAAGTTTCTGGTTATCACAATTGCTCCATTTGCACCCTTTGGACCAAAAATCGACCATCCACGAGTCGGTGAAATATATGCAATACTTAAAATTTCATCACCTCGCATATTTTTCAACTCATGATAGAAGGTCATATCGAACTCAAAATTATCGACATATACCAACAACTCATCATTGAAATGAAAGATTGCCTGCTTCTGATCATCCATTCTAACTCCACCAATCTTGGCAAGAATCTGCTCCAATCCCAGGAAGTTCACCTCGGCAATTCTGGCTGAATCGATTAATTGATCAGCAGTAGCCTCGTAGAAGTTTCTATAACGTTTTGCATATGAGCGACGCACAACCACCTCATTCAAGACATAAACCTTAATTCCATCCTCGTCGATATAGAAAACCTGTTTATGTTTATCAAAAAACTCCTCTGCACTCTTTTGCTGACGAACGCCATTCGGGAAACCATATTTCGATGGTAAAAACTCCTGCTCATCAAGCACAACCTCAACAAACTTTCGTCCCTTGCTATTCACAGCCTGAACTATGAACTGAGTACTATCGACAAAAGGAATCTGATCTATTTGAAAATAACCTTTATCATCGGTATCAACCATCTGATATTTACCCTCGCTCGATATTGCAACCAAACTTGATTCTCCCGACCCTTTACCGGAATATTTCAATACTTGACCACTAATTACTTGACCTCGCTCCAAAAAGAATTGAGTAGAATCAAACTCTCCACGTGCCGCCTTTGAAACATCAAATCTACTCCAACCTTGGGTCATTAACAGATAATCAAGCAAACGTTGTGATTTGATATCATTATTTCGGAAGTAGAAATCAGGATTCTCTATGTATCCTTTTAAATCACTGGTAAGCAACAATGTTGAAAGAATTGAAGCCGATGAAGTATCGCGTTCTGCCTGATTTAAATCGGTAACAGCAACCGAGAATGAACCCTTTACAAGCTCGGCAGAATCAATTCCGATACCCTTCAAATCCAAAGTCATTGAAACCTCGTCACGTACAACATATTTCTTCTTGTCGGTCGAAATTGTCATACTCTTGGTATCGGCATTACGAATAAAGCACAATCTATCAGACAATACATTGCACTCCGCATCCAATACTGAAATATGCAATATTCCATCGGGGAAGTAATTCGTGGCAACAATTCCTGTTCTGCTCTTTTCGCTAATATCCTGACATGCCAAAGGAATTCCACGCGAATGAATAAATAGTTTCAAACCTTCAGGAAGGGGAGAATTATTCGCACTCTTGACATTGTACATAATCTGTCTCTTGTCGTGTCGGCGAACAATGCTCAAAGCAATTCCGGAATCAACTACTTTAGGCAAATCGAAACGCTTTTCCTGCTCCATTCCCTTAACATTTACCTTCGCATAGTAACTCTCACCGGGTACCACATTCAATGCAAAACTACCCATACCGGCATGCATGGTAACAAAATGGTATTGCAACTCATCCTTGGAATTATAAACCTGGCCCTCAACATCGACCGATAAACCATCTTTTCCAATTGCCTTGAATGCAACATTCTGAATTATACCCGAAAGCAAATCGCCACCCTCGG
Organism: uncultured Odoribacter sp.; assembly: GCA_964567845.1. GTDB lineage: Bacteria > Bacteroidota > Bacteroidia > Bacteroidales > Marinifilaceae > RGIG9079. Next base: position 13,130 of record CAZMOG010000029.1, read on the forward strand.
GAAAGAACTGTACATCAAAATCAATCGAGTCGGTAGGTAACCAGATATCACGAGAAAAATCAAAAGGAGCATTCTCCGAGAACTTTACAAAAATTCTATCAACGGCAGAATCTACCTTTATCGAAACCACTCCATCATCATTGGTGCGTCCGATTCTATATCTTAAACCTTTGTTCTGCGCACCGAATTGGTACAAAATATCCTCTTTGTCAAATGGCTTTTTCTGAATATCCAAAAAGGTAATATCGGCATAACAGCCATCATCCTCATATCTGTAACGTAATGAGGTAAACACTCGTGAATCAAATGGATTGATAATCCTTATCTTCTTTTTAAAAAGGAAATCATCGCCATCATTCTCCATCCAGGTTGTATATGCGCGAATCATATATTCACCCTGTTGTATTTGGTCGGATAATGGAATATATCCACTAAAAACGCTATCCTGTTTTAATATCTTTACGCGAACATGGGTTGTATCCGATTTGTCTTTCAACTCAGCATACACATAATTACTGAAATCACACTCCTGCAATGTGGATGCATTAACCAAATATGCCCTAAACCAGATTGTATCTCCGGCAGTATAAACATCGCGATCTGTATGAACATACAACTTTTCTTGGGGAAGAGTTGCCAATCTATTCATAAAATTCCCCATTACACTTGTATTAGCAAATTGCTGTGCGCTTAATGTTGAAACGCAAAGCATAGATACACAAATAATTAGTTTTGCAATTCTTAGCATAGTATTTGAAACGTTAGTATCAAACAAAGATAGTAAAAACAATGTACATTTTTTGTAACTTTGCACCGATTTTTTTTAGGGGAGAGGAAAATTTGACAAACATTAATACAAACAATACAAACGTACATATTTTAGAGAGATACCCAACAAGTAAATTACTCAAAATATATGCCATGCCGGCAATTTTGAATATGCTTGTTGTTGCTCTCTATAATGTGGTGGATCGTATTTTCGTAGGCCAGGGAGCAGGGCCTATGGCAATATGCGGTTTGGCATTGACACTCCCTTGTCTTGCCCTATTCAGCACCGTTGGAACATTGACAGGAGTTGGAGCAGCAGGGAAAATCACAAATGCAGCAGGGAACAACGATTACAAACAGGCACAGCACATCTTGGGTAATGCTCTATTTTTAAACGTGGCAGTATCAATCATCTTGGCCATAATTACGCTCGCTTTTATAAAACCGGTACTAAAGAATTTCGGTGGTTCCGACGAAACCATTTCGCATGCTGTAACATATTTGAACATAATGATTCCTGCAGGAATCATAGGAAATATCAATTTTACCCTAAGCAACACCATACGTCTTGTAGAGAGCAGAAGAAAAATCATGACTATCATGATGAGCGGACCATTTATGAACATCTTGATAAGTCCGATTTTTATCTTTGCTCTGAATATGGGAATTAAAGGAGCCGGTTGGGGGTCTGCAATATCAATGTTATTTACCTTTATCCTGCTTGTGGCACACCTTAGAAAAAGACAAAGGAAAATTCGGCTCTACGTAAGTAATTTTATTCCGAAATTCTCAACTCTGACGGCAATAATTGGTTCCGGCATGGCTCCGTTCATTATGCACATCACCACCAGCATGGTAAACATTATCATAAACCGCTATCTGATAATTCACGGAGGCGACTATGCTGTTGGCGCATTCGGAATTATTGCCTCAATGCTATTTCTTATTGCTGCAGGCCAACAAGGAATATGCCAAGGAATGCAACAAATCATATCTTACAATTACGGAGTTGGAAATACCGCTCGCGTTAAAGAGACATTAACCAAATCGATTATTGCAGCCTCGCTCATCTCCATTATCGGATTTGTACTAATCGAATTGTTTGCCGAAAGTATAATGCGCTCTTTTACAACAAATGCAGCACTTATAGCAATAGGCGTTGAAGGCTTCAAATATACAACCCTATTACTCCCATTAACAGGATTTCAATTGGTAACAACAAGTTTCTTCCAAGCCATAAAACAACCCGCCAAAGCAATCACTATCAATATTTCAAGACAATTCCTTTTCCTCATTCCGGCACTCATTATCTTGTCATCAAGAATGGGATTAGAGGGAATATGGCTTGCCACTCCTATAGCAGATGGTTTGGTAATTATTCCGACAGCCTTAATATTGACCATGAGCCCTATTTCACTATCTTCTCGCCAACAAATTCGTTGAATTTATCTTTATAAGAGTCTGAAATTGGGATAAATAATTTACCGAAAGCAATTCTACTACGATCAACAATCTTTACCTTGTTCATATTCACAACGTATGAACGATGCACACGCATAAAACTCTCCGCCGGTAAAGCCTCCTCAATAGCTTTCATACTAACCAATGAGACAACAGGATTTGTCTCGTTCTCAATATAAATCTTAACGTAATCCTTCAATCCCTCAACATAAATAATATCGCTCACCTTTATTTGCAACAATTTATAATCAGCCTTAACAAAGATTGTCTTACTATCACTTCCCGAATTAGATTGATTACCTCTTAATGTTGAATCGCGCAATTCCGCGAGTTCCAATGCCTTATTTGCAGACTTTAAAAACTCTGCATAACTTACAGGTTTCAAAAGATAATCTACAGCATTAACCTTATAGCTATCTACTGCATACTGATTGTATGCGGTAACAAACACTACCATGGTATCTCGATTTATCAATTTCGATAACTCCAATCCATTAACATCGGGCATGTGAATATCCATGAAAGCCAAATCTACATGCTCATCATTAATCAACTCCAACAATTCCCCTGCAGAGCTGCAACTCTTAAGAAGATTCAGAAACGGGGTCTGACGAACATACGACTCCAATAACTCCAATGCCAACGGTTCGTCATCAATTACAACACAATTTAGCTTTTTCATCGGTCAACTCTATTTTTAATTTAGCAGTATATACTCCATTTACACTTGAACCGGAATACTCATATCTATCGTGATACAGTAGTTCCAATCTCTTTATCAAATTCTCCAACCCTATTCCGGTTCTGTCTGAAATTTCATTATCAACATTCTGAACGGTATTCATTACCACACACTCAACACTATTGCCACATGAATGAATGGCTATATTTATAATCGAGTTACAATTTCCGGATATTCCATGTTTGAATGCATTTTCAACCAAAGTAATAAACAACATCGGAGCTATATACAGATTAGAAGTATCAACAGGTATATCAACATTTACCACCACCGATTTACCTACTCTTAACTGCATTAAATCAATATAATTACGCACAAACTGCAAATCATATTCCAATGCCACCGTATCCTTGTCTCCTTCATATAAAGCATATCTCAACAGCTTACTCAAATCAAGAACTGCATTTTGAGCCTTCTGTTGCGACAACCCTATCAGTGCGTATATATTATTGAGCGTATTAAATAAAAAGTGAGGATTCAGCTGATGTTTTAACTCTGCCAACTCGGTCTCCGCTCTTAATCTAATCAACTCCTTAGTCTGCTCTTTCAGCATAAAATAATTCTCAGACACTCGTAACGCAATACTCAACCCTACAATCAAAAATCCTAACCAAACATCTTTCAATGCCATTACATACTTTGATGGAGGGGGTTGCAGTCTTTCCAAATATTCCGATGGTAAAATATGAATCTGGAAATGCACATTTCTCCAATATTCCAATATAAACCACAATGCAAGAACAACAATAAGATTGATAAAAATAAAGAATGGCCTTTTCTTACTATTATAGAGCCACCTATCAATAAAGATATAGTAATTCAGATAGAAAATAATAAGATACGAAACTATAACACTCGCACGCATGATATATTCGCAGCAAGTAATCTCTTCACTCTCTATTATCAATGGGAGTAATAGGGATATTATAATACCTACTATATGCTTAACTATCCTGAATGTCTCTTTTTTCATTTTAACCACACTATCATTCTGCTAAGTTACAAAAACACAAATAGAATTCATCATAAAATATCACAATTTAATAGACAAATAATACCCCTGCATCCACACCAAACAAAAGAATCGACAAAATATAACAAAAAAAGGAGAGCAACCGCTTCGTTGCTCTCCTAAATTCAAATTCTTATATCAGGATTATTTTACCAATGCTTTCAACTGATCGCATGCCTTAACAATCATATCCATGGTACCACTACCGTCGGTAACATAGCTAACAACCATTTCTGCATACTCGATAGCCTTGTTCAACTCGGTTGTCTTAGAGCTGCTCAACTCACGAGCCTTGTTCAACAATGGAGTCAACTCATTCAAATCCTCCAACTCAGGCAAGTTTCCTGGACGCATTGTATTAATTACTCCATTCAAATCAGCTGCAGCAGCATCAACCTCTGCCTGATTGTAGTTCTTGCCCTTGTTCTCCATAATCTCCTGAGCCTTGGCAGCCTGCTCAATCATGCGGCCGTATGCGTATGGAGCCCATGGTGCATGTACAGGAACCTTAACAGCCATTGCATTCCAAGCCTCCTGCTCTGTTTGTCTCTGCTTAACAATCTGCAAAGCCTCAACCAACTTAGACTTGTTGATATCCCACATGCTTACCAATCCAGAAGCAGCATTATTAAGAGCTACTCTCTCAATATCAATCTCCTTCTGATCCTTGCTGTTAGCACAAACATCCTTAGCCTTAGCTATAGCACTTTGTAGAGCTGCATAACTATCCCAAGTGTACATTCTTTCGCGTGTACGCTCAACAGCCTCGATAGCCTTCTCCAAAGCAGTCTTATTCAACTCTGTTGCTGTCAAACCGGCAATTGCCTTATCAATATCAGCAACAGCTTTCTTAATCTCCTTCTCAGAAACCTGATCAGCCTGATACAAAGCCTCAGCAGCCTCAACAGAAGCACTCACTGCACCGTATGACTCAGCTGTATAGTTCTCTGCTGGGAATGTCTTGGTCTCGTGAACCTTGTCAAGCAATACAGCACGCTTCTCTGTATCAGGATCGCTAACTACGTTGATACGGCAGTAACGTGTAGAGTGCTCGTGCAAAGTATAATCAGGTTGGAAGGTCATATCACCCAAAGTCAAGGTGTAAAGGTTACCCTCGGTACCTGCCTCTGCTGTAGGAGCGTTAGCAATAACATTATCCATGTAAGAATCAATACTGATTGTAGCATCGTCCCAATTCTCAATACCAGGAGTTGACATAGCCAATGGACCATACATCAAAGTTCCTACCCACATTGGAGCGAAAGCTGCATTTGGATCATAATTTGTAACGGCTCTCTCCATCTTGTCAGGACCGTAGTTGATGTGCTTTGTAAATGGCATTACAACCTCAACAACATCGCCGGATTTCCATGAACGAGATACAGCTATGTATGAACATGGAGTATATTCGGTAGCTACTGACTCTCCATTAACCTTAACATCGAATCCCTCTGTTGCCCAATATGGAACACGAAGTTTCATTGTAAAGTTAGCAGAACCCTCAACCTTGATAGTTGATTTCTCTGCAGGCCACAAACAGTTCTGAGAAAGCTTAACGCCCTTAGCCTCCCAATTTGCATTTGATGGGATATAAAGACCAACCCAGATTGTATTATCATTTACAAAGTAAGCAGCCTCTTGATACTTAACGTGATTCTCTGAACCTGTTCCACCACAACATGTAGAGTGAGGAGTATTGTTACCCCACTGCTTAGATGCATTCAAACCAACTGCATAGTGATAAGTTGTTGCATACTCATGTGGATGCAAAGAACCTACCATTTGGTTGTACAATGCACGCTCATAGTAGTCCATATACTGAGCATTATCAGGATCGAAAGTATTCAAATCCTTTGTAAGCTTCAACAAGTTATATACACAACATGTCTCGTTCAAGTTTGGATTTGGACTTACGCTACCGCTTCTGTCACGGTGTGAGTTGGTATTCATACTCAAAATCTGAGTATATGGCTGACGGAACATCTCGCCGTTACCAACACCACCTGTTGAGTAGATATAACGTCCCTGAGCCAAATTCCAGAAGTTCAAAGACAAATTGTAGTAATATGGGTTGTTGTTTGTCAAATAGCTACGCAAAGCACTTACAATCATTGGTATGTGCTGGTTAGCGTGACGTGTACGGATATCATCGATATTCACTGACAATGGATTATAGAAAGCAGGGCTGTCGAAGCAGTTAGAGGCCTCAAGCAAACGAGCCTTCTCGGTTGGATCCGATGTCATCTCGGCAAGTCTTGCCAAAGACTCTCCGGTTCCACCAACCTCACCGGCAATGTACATATTCCACATCTCGTAACGGTTACCCGGTTTTGCACGCAACTCATCGCGAGAGCCCTCGCTCTTAACGTATGTTCTGTAGTGCATTCTGTTCCAGATCCACAATCCCATGTCTTTGGCAATCAAGTATGCCTTATCTGCAATCTCCTTGTCATCAACATAGTTTGCAATGTCGATAAGACCTGCCAACTGTTTGTGGATTGAATAGTATGGAGCCCAAACTCCTGCCTCATTGTTATATGGGGCATACTTCTCAATCAAAACTGCATGGTGAGCAGGGATAGCGTTAATGTAACCATATCCATACTTCTCATACTGGGTTTTGTGCTCATTGAAAGCATCCCATGTACCCTTCATCTCAATCAACTCAGCCTCCGGAGCGAAGTCGCGAGCCTCCCAGTAACGGCCAAGCTCCTCGTTCCATACAAATGTTCTCTCCTGACACTCACGCAACTCATTAACCATTCTGCGGATATTATCCAAAAGAGCAGTCTTCTGCTCTGGCTTTGTTGCACTTGCATATGCGAATGCCAATGCAGACATATAGTGACCAGAACCGTGTCCTTTCAATTTGGTTGTTGGAGAATCCCATCCTGAAGAACGTGTATAACCGTCTGTTGGAAGTCCGTATGTATCACGATAGTTATACAATTGCTGTGTTACATCCCAACTCAAAATTGTCTCGATAGCCAAATCACGGTTACTTGTCAATCGGTTATCACCGGTAATGCTAACCAAATCCAAAGGAAGTGGCTGTGCAACAGGCTTGTTTGATGGTGTTGCATACTTACCTGCAACAACCTTAACCTTAGCAACAATTGGATAACCCTCAGGAGTTGTGTTGTCTCCCAAGATTACTCCTGCTACCTCGTACTCCTTGCCAACAGGATTCTTCTGAGCATCTGCCTGCTCCTGCTCTGTTGCAAGACCTGCATTTGACCACTTGGTCTGACGATAAGCCTTTGTTCCATCAGAATAGGTTACCAAAACCTGGTAAGGCAATCTTGGAACAGTACCGACCGGAGCATCAACAGTAATAGCCTCAACGGTTGCAATGGTTCTTGCACCCTGACGAGCGGCTACCTCTGTCTTGCTCTTCTTCTGACGGCCCTTGCCGTCGAGCATTGCCATAGAGTCCATAGGCGCCATCATAAGAAGGCACATAGCTCCACACAAAGCGTAGTTTACATTCTTGTTCATTAGACTTGTGTTTAATTAATTATGATTTTACAAACTTTTTTTTGCGCACTATGCCAAATTAATATCAAAGTGCAAAGTAAATAAAAAAATCGAATTAAAACACAAGAATGTTAAATATTGTTCAGATTTTATTCAGTTTCATTCTCTATGATATTCAGCTATCTCAAGATTCTTGATTTCAGAACCTTCAATTTCAAACCTCATGGCAGTTCTAACAAAATGGAAACCATATCTTCCTGCTGCACCAGGGTTTATACACAAGCACTCTAGATTCTTGTCATACATTACCTTAGCAATATGAGAATGGCCGGTAGTTTGACACTTACTTTTTCGAAATATTTTAACAGAAAGCCCTCTGCGGG
>CAZMOG010000030.1:0-20882 GCA_964567845.1 uncultured Odoribacter sp.
GCCTGCTCGCTCATCTCCCACACATCTACATTCATATCAGCTACGAAGAAGCCATCTACATCGCCATTCAAGGCATCGTATGCTGAAGTTGGCATTGCAAACAAATATGCCTTACGTGCAGAAGCTGTCTCGTTAGCCTCGAAACTTACTGAAATATTTCCGGCATTGTCATCCTCTACATAGCACCAGAAATCCTGATACACATCAAAAATATTAGTCATTCCCCACTTGGTATAGTCATAGTCATATTTAACCAAAGTGTAACCTGCAGGGCAGTTTACGGTTGCAGTGAAGTATGATGAACCATCAACAGCTACCTCAACTACCTCGCCCATTGGGCTGAACTCAAAGGTATCATCAACCTCGCCTGCCTCCTGCCGGAACTCGGCTACCAAGTACTGTGCAGCCTGCTCGCTCATCTCCCACACATCTACATTCATATCAGCTACGAAGAAGCCATCTACATCGCCATTCAAGGCATCGTATGCTGAAGTTGGCATTGCAAACAAATATGCCTTACGTGCAGAAGCTGTCTCGTTAGCCTCGAAACTTACTGAAATATTTCCGGCATTGTCATCCTCTACATAGCACCAGAACTCCTGATACTCTGAAAAAATGTTGGTCATTCCCCACTCGGTATAATCATATTTAACAATGGTATAACCTGCAGGGCAGTTTACGGTTGCATTGAAATATGATGAACCATCAACTGCTGCCTCTACAACCTCGCCCATTGGGCTGAACTCGAAGGTATCATCTACCTCACCTGCAGCCTGCCGGAACTCGGCTACCAAGTACTGAGCAGCCTGCTCGCTTGGCTCCCATATTGCTGCATTCTGATCTGCAACGAAGAATCCGTCAATATCTCCACCCAAAGCCTCGTATGCCGGGGTTGGCATTGCATACAAATATGCCTTACGAGTTTCAGGCTTAGCGTTAGTATCAAAAGTTATCTCAACCTTTCCATTCTCGCCCTCTTCAACTGCATACCAACACTCTTGATACTCTGAATGGATATTGGTCATTCCATATTGTGCATCATAGATGTACTTAACCAATGTATATCCATCCTTAGCCAAAATCTGTGCCTCATAAGTTGTAGTTCCAGCTGCTGCAACCTCAACTACACCAGCCTCAGGAGTAATTACCAACTCAGGAAGTTCTACCTCTGCCTCAGCATAGATTGTAACTGTAAATTTAACATCTACAGCCTTCATGGTCTCGGAGTTTCCATAACGGTATGTACAAGTTGCAATTGCAGGAAGTCCTATTTCTGGATAACAACAATCAGCTCCAAATGTACCACCAGCACTCGGCTTCATGCAGAACAATGCTCCAGCGCCCCAACCGGTAGCTCCATCTTCACCAAACCATCCATCAGGATTTCCTCCTTCTCCCCAATCTATGAATACCTTATTGTCATTACTGATTTTATGCATCAAGAAAACATCGGGAGTTCCTCCTATTGCTTCTGTAATAGGATCCATATCAAGAGAGTAAGTTTCTGCTACTGTAGCATAATCAGGCAAATAAGTTACAGTTCTTGCAACCTCAATTGTTTTTATAACTTGATATTCCGGAGTCTCCACAACCTCCTCAGGGGTAATAATTGCTGTTACCTCGAGAATAACATCGTTACCATAATTGATGTAAACGACAATCTCGGTAGGCTCAACACCAGGATATGCAGAAATGTGACTAAATGAACCATCAGAGTTAGGCTTAATACAAACAATACAACCAGGACCCCAGTCCATTGGACCATCAGGACCATACCAACCATCAGTATCTGACCAGTTCTGCCATACCATCTCACCCTCTTCGTTCTCGTATCCAAGTTGTGGCTCCATATCTGTATCGCAACCTGCAATCAACTCAGCTACATTGTATTGACCAGATACATTTACGTAACGAGGACCGTTAGGACACTCAACCTCAAACTCGATTGTTGCTGTAGCAGGACGTCCCTCCTGAGTAATCTTTACATCAACAGATGTATTCTCAGCATCGTCAAAATTGATTGTAATTGTTGCAGTACGCTCATTTTTAGAAACGTTCTTCTCTACTGTAGCAACAATTGTGTAATCCTTTACTGCACGACCCTCATCGGAAATGGTCAACCAATCGATACCCTTCTCTACCTCAAGCCAATAGGTTTGGTTAGTTGTTGTAACAAAAGAGACAGTTCCTCCCTCATAACCAATTGTCAACTGAGTCTCAGGAACTTGAATAGTATCTACCCACACAACTGTAGGTGCTGTTGGCACAGTATCACCACCTCCGGTCGGAGGAACAGGTGTCTGCTCACCACCGGTTGGAGGAACAATGTCCTCGTTCTCGTCGTCGCTATCACAAGCAACATTGATGCTCAATCCTATAGCTGCAATCAAGCACCACAACCACATTCTTTTTTTCATAAGCTAAAATTTTAATTTACTTTTATCTGTTTTATCCTAATTCTTTAAAAATATTTTAGGGTTTAAGGTGCGAATGTAGCATTAATTCTTTATCTTTCAAAACTTTATTCATTTTTTGTAAAATAATATTAAGAATTAGACAACCTCAACAAAAAAAGTGCTACATCTATTCAATGCAACACCCTCTTGATTATAAAGTGATTAACAATTATCCCTTAACCTGGTCGAATCCTTTACCATAAACTCCCATCAACGGGGCTACAGAGATAAAGGCATTGGAATCTATGCTTTTTGCCAAACGCAATACCTGCGATGCCTGTGTTTTGCGGACAATCATCATAATGATCTTTTTCTCCTTTTTGGTGTACCAACCCTGACCATCGATAAGGGTGATTCCGCGATGCATTTCATTCTCTAATGCTACAGCAACCTCTTCACAATGCTCTGTGAATACAAATACCTGTGCACTTGAGCTCTTGAAGGCAAGTAGGGCATCAAGGGTATAGGACATGACTCCCATTATCACGAATCCGAATACAAGTGGCTCGATTTCCTGATTGTAAAGCAAACGGCTAAGAATTACCGCACCATCCAGGAATATCAACAAACGACCCGGAGTTATGTCCTTGTATTTGCATACCATCATAACCACAATATCGGTTCCACCTGTACTTCCTCCATGTGATATTGCAAGGAATACTCCCAATGCAATCAACATTCCTGCCATCACAGCGCGAGGGAACATCTCCTGTACCAATGGAATAGGTGTTCCATTAGCATCGGTTGGGAAGATACTTGGCGCTACACTCAACATCAAAGACATCATGCACATTGCAAAGACGGTCTTGATTCCGAAGTTCGGTCCAAGAACCTTTACTGAAATTCCCAATAGGATTGCATTTATTAGGAAGTATGACAATCCTGTAGGCACAAAGCCACCTGTTACATAGTAAATTACCTGTGCAATACCGGTAACTCCTCCACCCACAATAGTCGGCTCGGGCATCATAAAGCCCTGGAAAGCCACTACATAAATCATCAGGCCTATGATAATCCAGAAATAATCCAGAATTTCACGTTTAAGCCTTTTGCTGTCCATTTTAATCTTATCCATTGTTTACCTTTTTAGCCCATGTATCTTTTAACGCAACTGTTCTATTGAATACCAATGCTCCCGGTTTAGAATCTTTGTCAACACAGAAGTATCCTATTCTCTGGAACTGGAATCGGTCAAGCGGTTTTGCCTCTTTCAATGCAGCCTCAACCTTACATCCCGATACTATGTGTAAAGAATCCTCGTTCAAGAACTCTTTAAAATCAATATCCTTGTGACCGGCGGGATCCTCATCTTTGAATAGACGGTCGTACAAACGAACCTCTGCATCTACTGCATGAGGTGCTGATACCCAGTGAAGTGTTCCCTTTACCTTACGGTTTGAAGCCTCGCTTCCGCTACCACTTCTTGAATCTTCATCATAGGTACAGTAGATTGTTGTGATATTACCATCTGCATCCTTTTCAACCGACTCTGCCTTAATTATATATGCACCTTTCAAGCGAACCTCGCCACCAAGTGTCAAGCGGAAGAATTTCTTTGGAGCCTGCTCCATAAAGTCCTCGCGCTCAATGTAAAGTTCTTTTGAGAAAGCTACCTGACGTGTTCCTGCTGTTGGATCCTCGGGATTGTTTTCAATCTCCATGTACTCCACTTTATCATCGGGATAGTTTGTCAATACCAACTTAACAGGATTCAAAACGGCCATCATTCTGCGTGATGTTTTGTTCAAATCTGTTCTTACACAGTGCTCTAAAAGTGCAACATCAATGACTATTTCACGACGAGCAACTCCTACCTCTTCGGCAAATGCACGCAATGATTCGGGAGAGTATCCGCGACGACGCAATCCGCAAATTGTCGGCATTCGGGGATCATCCCAACCTGATACATAACCCTCTTGTACCAATTGCAACAAACGACGCTTGCTCATTACAGTATGACTCAAGTTTCTACGAGCAAACTCGATTTGTCGTGGACGATACTCTGTATCGAATAGTTGATCTATATACCAATTGTATAATGGGCGATGCACCTCGAACTCCAATGTACAGATTGAGTGAGTGATTCCCTCAAGATAATCACACTCTCCGTGAGTGAAATCATACATTGGGTAGATACACCACTTGTCTCCGGTTCTGTGGTGAGGCACGTGCAATATTCTGTACATGATTGGGTCACGGAACAACATATTAGGCGATGCCATATCTATTTTTGTTCTAAGAACCTTCTCACCATCTTTAAACTCACCTGCACGCATTCTGCGGAAAAGGTCAAGATTCTCCTCCGGGGTACGATTTCTGTATGGACTTTCCACTCCCGGCTCGGTTGGAGTTCCGCGCTGAGCACTGATTACCTCGGCAGACTGGTCATCAACGTATGCCTTGCCATCCATAATCATCTTTTCTGCCCACTCATATAGCTGCTCAAAGTAATCCGATGCATAGTGAACATCTCCATACCACTGAAAACCTAACCATTTAATATCCTCTTGAATTGCGTCGGTATATTCAGTATCCTCTTTAGTAGGGTTGGTATCATCGAAACGCAAATTACACTTTCCATTATACTTCTTTGCCAATCCAAAGTTCAAACATATCGATGTTGCATGTCCAATGTGTAGATAACCATTGGGCTCGGGCGGGAATCGAGTGTGTACTCGTCCTTCGTTTTTACCTGCCGCAAGCTCATCCTCTATTATCTGCTCAATAAAGTTCAGCGACTTCTCCTGCTCTACACTCTCTGTGCTTTTATTAATCTCGTCCATTAGAGTTAAATTACATTAATTAACGGATGCAAAAATAATTACTTTTTTTTGTTTCTAAAACTTTTGTATTTTTGCATCGATGAAAAAATTTTTACAAATCATATTTTTTGCACTGATTCCATACGTGATAACCGCCCAAAATTTCACCAACGGCGGTTATGACCCTTTCAACCCATATGGCCAGATGCAACAGCAACAAGATACCTCATCGAACAAAAAGAAGAAGAATCAAGATGTTAAGCATCAGCACTATACATGGAAATGGGCACATGACGGAGTTTATAAAAAGATTGTGGACGAGGACACTCTTTTTTCAGGTGCCCACGTAAATAATCCCGCTTTCAGATATAGTAAATCAAATACTCATTTGGCAGCACTGGGTTCACCATATCAGTCAAATATTTACATTTTACGCGATTGGAGCGAGCCAACTTACTATAATAATTTGGTTCGAGCATACATTTTTAAACCTGAAGATGCGCTTCTTTACAACGTTACAACCCCATATACAGAGCTTGGATACTCATCGGCAGGAAGCCGTGGACGCAATGAAACCGGTCTTTTGGTTAACCATAATCAGAATATCACTCCACATTGGAATGCCGGATTCCGATACAATCTGAATAGAGCTGACGGACGTTTCCTGTATTCAAAAACCAAGGTGTACGATTTTTCATTCTTCTCAAACTTTGAGAAAGATAGATTTGCCGTTGAATTCTTTATTAACCAGAATAATGGTCACTTTAACGAGAACGGAGGAGTAAGCGACAGACAGGTTGTGAAGGATACAACCGAGAAAACCGACAACCTATTGGTAAATATGGAAGAGGGCACAAGCAACAACCTTAGAAACTTCAACTTCTACACAAATCTTCAATACCTATTTGGGAAAAAGGCCTTTACCAAGGTAAAAGATACTGTTGAACAGGTTCAACCAAATAAATTACATTTGGCAGCCGTTGATTCATTAAGAACGATCATTAGCGACACATTATTGACCGATTCCATGACCATCCGGCTGGCTATGGCAACATTGGACTCTCTGAATTCTGCCGTACAATCCAACCTTGTTTCGATGGATACTCTTGATGTTGTTCGCTACGATACCACTTGGTCATATATTTCAAAATTTGTGGTTAGTTTAAATGTAGAGGATAATTACAGAAGTTTTGCGGAGAAGATTGTCACAAATGATTATTACGATAAGAGTTACATCAATTCCGCAAAGAATAGTGACCGCTTCCACGAAAAGATCTGTAATGTTGGAGCCAAGCTTGTCTTCAATGAGATTCCCAAGCATCCATATCTGCCGGGCATGTACGTTGGAGCCGATCTTGATATGCGCTATATTCGCCAACGATTGACAATGGATACCTCGCGCATGAATACACAAGATACCACTTCTGTATTCCATACTCGTGAATATTCGAGTGTATATGTAAACGGAGGTATTTTCAATATTGATACAAACGCAACTCTGAACTATGATGCAAAGGTACGTATCTGTTTGGCAGGAGAGCATTTAGGCAATTTTACCGTAGGTGGATACATTCAGCAGAAGCTGACCAAGAGTGCCATTCTTAGAGCAGATGCATCATATCGTTTCGAGGATGTCAACCCATATTGGAAATACTACGCAGGAAACCACGATTATTGGTACGACCGCAATATGAGCGAGGAGAAGGAGTTGCGTGTTGAGGCAAAATATACAAACAGTCGCCTAAGAACCGAAGCGGGAGTTGCATTCACCAATACCGATGGCTACGTTTGGATGGATTCAACATTCAATATCCGACAAGAGAGTAAAACTATTTCGACATATACCGCATGGGTAAAACAACACTTCAAAGTATGGAAACTACACTTTATCGAGCAGGTGTATTTGCAAAAAAGTTCTAATGAAGATGTTTTATCTTTGCCCATGGTATCAGTTTATTCAAGTAACTACATAGCATTGACAACAAGAAACAAGGCCTTGTCAATTAATATTGGAGTTGATTTAAAGTATGACTCCAAGTTCTATGCAGATAACTATCGACCATCAACCATGACATTTTACAACCAGCGATTCGATAAACAGGGTAACGTTCTTGAGAGCGATGCCTTTATCGATTTGCGGATTGCACGATGCAATATATTCTTGAAGTACGAACACTTTGACTACTATTTGAGAAAAGGAGGAGGTAACTATTTCAGTGCATATAGCTATCCCACCAATCCGCCGCTGTTCAGATTCGGACTACGATGGAGTTTCTTCGACTAATTGTGGCAATTGCCATTATGCTGGTATCGATTGTTGGGTGTAATAATCAGAAAACGACACCCAACAAGGTAATTGTTGCGACAGAAGCTCAAGATTCCTCGTTAAGAAAAAGAATTAGATTTGCTCCTGTTGCTGTTATCAGAGGAGCAATTAACCACAACACAACCGACTACTATGTTCTGAATGGAGCCACCCTGGGATTCCATCATGATATTTTACGTCACTATGCAAATAGTCGGGGCAGAGAGATTGAGTTAGAGATTATTAACGAGGATTACGACACAATCAGGGATTTGCTTCTAAGTAATGAGTGCGACATTATCGCTATGAATGTATCGCCCGATCCTTCGGACCATTCAGATATTTACCACTCCGACCCAATTATACATAACGACATTGTTATTGTTACCCCACGCGTCAGCAATACCACAACAAAGGATTTAATAGCAGGACGATTCGTATTCGTTAAAAAGAATTCACGTGCTACCAACGCTTTGTACCAATACAGAGACACATGCGGATTTTTCTTTGGTATTGTAGAGCTTCCTACCACAATCACAAGCGAGGAGATGTTTGAGAATGTGCATAAGGGCGTTTTTGCAGCCACCGCCAACTACAGACATAAAGCCAGATCTATTTGCTACCGAATGCCCGGCATAGAGATAAAACAGGAGATCGAAAACAGTGCTCCTATATGTTGGGAATTCCGTAGTGAAAAGATGAGAGATGATTTCAACGAGTGGCTTAAGGAATTTAAAAAACAGGGGAATATTACCTACCTATATAGAAGATATTACCGCGAAAGACGAGATGACCATCTTATCCGCTATGGTCAGATATATTCACCGAGGTTATCTGAGTTCGACGAGATATTTAAACGCGAAAGCCGTGAATTGGATTGGGATTGGAGACTGATTGCCGCTGTTGCATATACCGAATCACAATTTAAAGATACAATAGAATCAACACATGGAGCGTATGGTTTGATGCAGATACAACCCGAAGCTGCCGCACAATTCGGAGTACAGGATTACTACAGAGCAGACAGCAATGTTTATGTTGGCGTAAAATATTTATCCTATTTGGATAACTATTTTTCCCAATTTATTCACGATAGCGCAGAACGAATCAGATTTACCTTGGCCGCATATAACGCCGGATATGGACACATTCTGGATGCAATGAGGCTTGCAAAAGAGTATGGCCATAGCGACACCACCTGGAGTGGTAGTGTTGAGAACTTCTTGTTGATTAAATCAGAACCGCAATTCCAAGCATCGCCGGCAGTCAGGAACGGAACTTGCGATGGAAAGCAGAGTGTTGATTTTGTAAGACGCGTGCTAAGAAGTTATCGTTCATATACACAGACTAAAAAAATGCAATAAATTGTATATGGCGAATATTGATTTTTTCATTTTTTTTACTATCTTCGCAGCTAATATTTCAACCCCGCATAAAGAGAAAAAAAATGCCATACAGAAGATTACCTAATACCGATGCCGCTCGCATCAGAGCTATTAATAAAGCATTGGAGATGAGCGAAAAATCAATTCCGACACAAACTCCTTTCGATGGTGCATTCCGAAGAAGAATGGAATTGTTTGTTGCCGAGTTTGATAAAAACACACGACACTCTGCCGATGCTCGTAATCGTCAAAACATGAATAGCCGAAAATTCAACGAACTTACCCACAAGGCAAGGTTGTACGTTTCACACTTTATTCAGGTTTTGAACTTCTGTATTGCTCGTGGAGAGATGAAACCTCAGGTACGCGAGTATTATGGTCTGGATGTCGACGATTCAAAGGTTCCACCACTACAATCCGATGCAGATCTGCTTTATTGGGGCGAGAAGGTGATTAATGGCGAACAAGAGCGCATCAACCATGGAGGTAACCGCATTTACAATCCAACGATTGCCCTGGTGAAGGTTAATTACGAGAATTATAAGCAGGCATACACCTTTCAGAAGGGATTGCAGGGTAATGCTACCCGTTTGAGTGGCGAGGTTGCAAGTTTCCGCCAAGAGGCCGACGAGATTATCTTAGAGTTGTGGAACTCTATTGAGGCCTATTATGCAGAGCGTGAAGAGGATGAAGATAAACGCAGAGCTTTATGCGAGGCATACGGCATTACATACGTCTTCCGCAGGGGGGAGTTAAAACGCATTGCCGACCTTAAAGAGGCAAAAAGAATTACTTTAGAGTTACCGTTCAATCATCAGGAGGGTTAAAATGATTCTTAAGCGTACAATTTGATTGAGTACATAAATCACATAGTGAGGAGTTGCAATTGCCACTCCTCTTTTTTCTTTTAAAAAGTTTTACCAACAACCCTACTGCGGCTGCAATTACTATTGATATCGTTATAATCATCTGCATGGGTCAAACTTGCTATATGAGAGTAGAACCCACTTGATATACGAGAAAAGCAACAACCCAGGCTAAAATTATTCCATAAATCACAGAGAAGGCTGCCCATTTTCTTCCTGATTCCTTGGATATTGCAACAACTGTGGCAATACAGGGCACATAGAGCATCATGAAGAGCATAAAACCATACGCAACAACCGGGGTAAAACCACTGTTTTCACGCAATTTGTCGGCAAGGCCATCCTCGGTATCGCTGTTGTGATACAAAATTCCCAATGAACTTACAACCACCTCTTTTGCCATCAAGCCGGTCAAGATACTTACATCCATCTTCCAGTCGAATCCAAGAGGATTCATGACAGGCTCCATTGATTTTCCTATTTTGCCAATGTATGATTGCTCCATTTGCCCTGCAGGGGTCATTTCACCCTGGGGACGGGGGAAATAGCCCAATGCCCAAATCACGATTGATGCAAATAGAATTACTGTTGACATCTTTTTGAGGTACTGTTTACCTTTATCCCACATATGAAGGAACATATTTCTTGCAGTGGGTATTCTGTATGGAGGAAGCTCCATTACAAACGGGTCAGCCTCTTGTTTCAATATGGTCTTACCCAATACCCAGGCTGTAACTATTCCCAATAGAATTGAGATAAGATAGAGCGATAACAATACCAATCCTTGATGTTTATCAAAGAAAGCACCCACAAGCAGCAGAAGAATCGGCAAACGCGCACTACATGACATGAAGGGAACTACCAATGCGGTCAATATTCTGTCCCTACGACTCTCCAATGTTCTGGTTGCCATTACTGCCGGAACATTACATCCGAATCCCATTAACAGAGGGATAAATGATTTTCCATGAAGCCCCATTTTGTGCATTAATTTATCCATTAGGAATGCTGCACGGGCCATATAACCGGTATCCTCCATTAATGAAATGAAGAAGAATAGTATCAATATGTTAGGCAAGAAGACCAATACTCCTCCAACCCCTGCAATAATTCCATCGGTTATCAAATCGTTTAAAGGTCCTGCAGGAAGAGTACCTTTTACCCACTCGGCAAGCCATGACACTCCGGCATCTATCCACTCCATGGGGAAATTGCCAATGTAATATGTTGCCTGAAATGCTATCCACAGAAATAGTAACAGCGACGGATAACCTAACCAGGCATTGGTAAGAATTTTATCAATGTACTCCGATTTACGTTTCTCCCCTTTGCGTCTGATCATGGTTTCACGCAATGCTCCACGAATGAATCCATATTTTGCATTTGCAAATATAGATTTTATATCCTGTCTATTATCTTTTTCCAGCCTTTCACGCTCGACAGTTGCAACACGCTTCAGTTTATCAATATTTGGTTGCCCCGAGAACATTTCATCAATGTTATTCTCGTTTTCAAGAGCCTTGATTGCCTGATAACGGGGCGCATAGATTACTGCCTGATCCTTATATGGAAGAAGTAATGGTTTAATTGCCGCTATTGAATCCTCAATATCGTTTCCATAGTTGATATGGATATGGCGCATTTCATGGGCACGCCCCTCGTATGCCTCGATGACTGTGTCAAGAAGTTTTATTAAGCCCTCGCCCTTAGTGGCCACTGTAGGAACTATAGGGAATCCAAGCAAATGTCCAAGCTGATGGAAATCCAATTGCTCTCCACTCTTTTCAAGTTCATCATAGAGATTTAATGCCATTACCACCCATAGGTTCATATCGATGAGTTGAGTGGTAAGGAACAAATTTCTCTCCAATTTTCCGGCATCGACCACATTCAATACAATGTCGGGATGCTGCTTGGTTAAATAATCTCGAACAAATTTCTCCTCTGCCGAGTATTCGGTAATTGAGTATGTTCCAGGCAAATCAACTATTTCAAGGGTGTAACCACCATGTTTAATTTCGGCTCGTTTGGCATCGACAGTTACACCGCTATAGTTTCCAACATGTTCGCGAAGACCGGTAATTCTGTTGAAGAGCGAGGTTTTTCCACTGTTGGGATTACCGACCAAAGCTATCTCTATGCGCTTTCCACGCTCTTTAGCCTGCTCATGCAAAACACTCTCTACAAAAGTGCCGTTATAGGCCGTATCAACCTTTTGTGCGTGTGATACAACCTCGATCATTGCAGCCTCGCTTCTACGCAATGAGACATGAGTATTCATAACTATGTACTCGACCGGGTCATGAAGGGGCGCATTCTTTACAACACGCACCTCCTCGCCACTTATAAAGCCCATTTCAAGCACTCGGTTACGGAAACTTCCATATCCATGCACCTTTACAATGTAACAACTCTCACCGGTGCGTATGTCTGCCAAACTTAAATACTCCTGCTCCATGTTGCAAATTTATATTGCCATTTGCTATTAAAAACCCCTATTTATGGGGATTTTTATAGTCCATACCCTAATTCTAATTTAGCTATTTCGCTCATTTTGTCGGGAGTCCACATCGGTTCAAAAACCAAATCGACAGTAACACTATTCACCCCCTCTATCTCCATTACTACATCGTGTACCTGTTGTACAATCTCATCGGCAATGGGACAACCCGGAGCTGTGAGTGTCATTTCAATTATCACCTCGTCGGTTTTTGGAAAACGAATATCATAGACTAAACCAAGTTCCCAAATGTTTACAGGAACCTCGGGGTCATATACGGTACTCAATTTCTCGATTACCAAATCTTTCAACAAACTCTGGCTCATATAACTCTATTTTGCCGAGTATGCCAAGGCATACATCTTTATCTGTTTAACCATTGATAGCAAGCCGTTTGAACGAGTAGGCGAGAGGTGTTGCGACAAGCCTATTTCATCGATAAAGGTTAAATTGGCTGTAGCGATATCGGTTGCTTTCTGACCATTGAATACCTTTATAAGCAGCGCTGCAAGACCCTTTGTTATGATTGCATCGCCATCGGCCTGAAATGTTAGAAGACCATTCTCCTCTTTGGCAATGAACCACACCTGAGACTGACAACCTTTAATCAGATTCTCTTCTGTTCGCATCTCTGCCGGAAATGGCTCCATACCCTTTCCCAACTCTATGATATACTCGTATTTATCCATCCAATCATCGAACATTGAAAACTCGTCGATAATCTCTTGTTCTATCTCTTGTATCGTTTTATTCATAACTTCTTTTTACTTACTCGCTTCGCTCGTGAAACTCCTCATTCCTAATTACTAATTTCTAATTAAGAATTAGTTAAAACATTTCTGCTGCGCGCTTTACGCTCTTTACCAACATATCAATCTCTTGCTCTGTGTTGTACATCCCCAACGAAGCCCTTACCAAGCCACTAATGCCATAGTGTTGCATGATAGGCTCGGCACAAAGCTGACCTGTACGGACTGCAACTCCCATGTGGTCAAGCAGAGTTCCCAAATCGAATGGATGAATATCGCCAACAAGGAACGATATTGCTCCCGACTTCTCGGCCGCCTGACCAAAGAAACGCATTCCCTGTATTTGCTCCAACTCACTATGAGCATACTTAAGCAACTCCAGCTCATGGGCGCGAATATCGGCCATTCCCACCTCCGTAACAAACTTTAAGGCCTCGCCCAAACCGATTATTCCTATGAAATCGGGAGTTCCCGCCTCAAATTTAAAGGGTAACTCGTTGTATGTTGTTTTGGCAAAGGTAACGGTTTTTATCATCTCGCCACCTCCTTGCCATGGGGGAAGTTGCTCTAATAGTTCCTGTTTACCATAAAGAACTCCAACACCTGTCGGGCCATATATCTTGTGTCCCGAAAAGGCTAAGAAATCACAATCAAGTGCCTGAACATCAACAGGTATATGGGGAATTGCCTGTGCTGCATCGATAAGTACCTTTGCTCCTACGGCATGTGCTTTCTTCATCAGCTCGGCAACAGGATTTACAGTTCCAAGTACATTTGAAACATACGCTACTCCCAATAATTTTGTTTTCGGGGTTAATAGCGTGTCAATGTTACTTAAATCAAGCTCGCCCTTTTCATTAAAGGGGATTACCTTCAAGGTTGCGCCTTTGCGCTGACATGCCATTTGCCAAGGCACAATGTTGGCATGGTGTTCCATTTCTGTTACAAGCACCTCATCGCCCTGATTTAAAAAGGCCTCGGAAAAGGTGTATGCCACCAGATTGATACTCTCGGTTGTGCCACGAGTGAAGATTACCTCTTTGGGCGAGGCCGCATTGATGAAACCTCGCACAATTTCACGAGCCTCCTCGTTTGCATCGGTACATTTGTTACTCAAATAGTGAACTCCACGATGCACATTGGAGTTATATTTGTAGTAATACTCGTCCATCTTCTCGATTACCCGACGAGGACGATGAGTAGTTGCTCCGTTATCAAAGTAGATTAACGGCTTTCCATAGACCTTCTCGTTGAGTATCGGGAACTGCTCCCTTATTTCATTTATATCAAACATGTTCTATTTATTACATGCAATCTTGCAGCTTTCGCAACCAACCTTTTCTCCACGTAAACGCTTCTCTACCATTGTGGCAACCTTGTTACGCAACGGTTCCAACTTGACTCTTCGCACAATATCGTGGGCAAAGGCCGCCATCATAATCATGCGCGCCTCATCGGCTCCAATTCCACGTGAACGAAGATAGAACATTGCCTCCTCGTCGATCTGACCGACAGTTGCTCCATGCGAACATTTAACGTCGTCGTTATCGATGATAAGTTGCGGTTTTGTATTGATTCGCGCAGTGTCGGCAAGCAGAATGTTATTATTCGCCTGATATGCCTCGGTTTTCCGGGCATCGGGACGCACTATAATCGAACCCGTAAAGTTTCCGACAGAGTTCCCATCCATTACCCCCTTGAATATCTCGTTACTCGTACAACGTGGCACTGCATGGTCGATTCGTGTATAGTTGTCGGTACACTGCTCACCTCCAAGCAGATAGCAACCATACAAATCACAATGCGCACCCTGTCCTGCAAGTTTCAGGTACTGATTGTTACGAATTGTACCACCATAGAGCGATAACATTATGCTCTGAACATTTGAAACCGATTGTTGCTCGGTACATATTGTATTTATCAGTGTTGCAGAGCTGTTCTGACTTTGAATCTGTATATAATCAAGGTTGGCATTATCGGCAACCATACACTCGGTTACACTGTTGTGCAAGAACTTTTCATGAACCAGGGTGTGATCACAGGCAAGGATTGTGGCTTGCGCTCCGCTCTCCATAACTATAAGGTTACGCTGGTAACTCATTAGCGGCGAGTTTGCCTGCAATAGATTTATAATTTGGATAGGAGCCTGAAGTTCCACATTTTTAGGGATGTAGATGAAAACTCCATCTTGTGCCATTGCTCCATTTAACCATACGGTTGAATCCTTTTCAGCCTGAAGCGCTGCCTTGCCGTAATATTTTTCAAAAAGTTCCGGATATTGCTCGGCCGCCTGGCGCATACCGCAGCAAACAACTCCATCAGGAAGATTCTCTACACTGTTCTGCGGATGATACCATCCATTTACTGCAATTACAGGGAATGAAACCAAGCCATGCACTGCACAGTGGAAAAGCTCTTTGATTGGAGTTTCGGGCATGATGCACTTTAAGACAATGTTGTAGCCCTCGGCATATTGGGGAAGCAGATTCAAATAGCGATACTCCTCACTATGCACCGGCACACCTCCAAGCTCCACAAAGCGGTCAAAACACTCTTTACGAAGAGCATTCATTGCTTTGGGTGCACCCGGCTCCAACTGTGGCAATGCCGCCTGAAACAGCTCCTTAAAATCGTTTAAAATCTTGCTCTTCATTACTTTGCGTTAACTTCCTCTTTGATCCAATCGTAACCCTTCTCCTCAAGTTCTGCCACCAACTCCTTACCGGCAGTCTTAACAATTCGTCCATCATACAGAACGTGTACCACATCGGGAACAATGTAGTCCAACAATCTTTGATAGTGGGTAATTACAATAGACGAGGTTTCAGGGGTTTTAAGTGCATTTACTCCACTCGCTACAATTCTCAATGCGTCGATATCCAAACCGGAATCGGTCTCGTCGAGGATTGCCAACTTTGGCTCAAGAACTGCCATCTGGAAGATTTCGTTCTTTTTCTTCTCTCCTCCCGAGAAGCCCTCGTTCAATGAACGGTTCAACAACTTGCTGTCAATGCCTACAAGAGCCATCTTTGCACGTATCATTTTTAGGAACTCGGCCGATGAATAAGGGGCCAAACCGCGATATTTACGAATCTCGTTTACCGCAGTCTTCATAAAGTTCACTGTACTAACTCCCGGAATCTCAACAGGGTACTGAAAACTCATAAAGATTCCCTCGCGGGCACGATCCTCTGCCGGAAGCTCCAAAAGGTTCTTGCCATTGAACCAAATCTCACCCTCGGTTACAACGAAATGCTCACGTCCTGTCAATACCGACGACAATGTACTTTTTCCGGCACCATTGGGGCCCATTATTGCATGAACCTCGCCCGGTTTAATCTCTAAATTGATTCCTTTTAATATCTCCTTACCCTCAACACTGGCATGAAGATTCTTTATCTTTAACATATTGTATCGTTTTTTCCTAATTCCTAATTCCTTAACTACCCCACACTGCCCTCAAGGCTGATTTGTAGAAGCAAATCTGCGCAAATCTTAGCTTTATCTTTAAAGCACATCTGTAAAGAAAACTTACCTATTTCTATACAGCTCGTGGATTTGCTTTAATTTGTTATTTACCAACCCCCAAAACCCCTTCGCTACATTCACTACGTTCATTTCGCTAATAAGGGGGGCTTTGCTCGCTTCGCTCATTAATTCCTAATTCATCATTCCTATTTAAGTAGGTCTCTATCCCACACTGCCCTCAAGGCTGATTTGTAGAAGCTTTTGTGCTTCAACAGCGAACTCCATTGGCATTTTGTTCAGGACATCGCCCGCATAACCCTTGATAATCAAGCTTACTGCATCTTCGGTACTGATTCCTCGCTGATTACAGTAGAAAATCTGGTCCTCACCGATTTTTGAAGTTGTTGCCTCGTGCTCAACCTGAGCAGTTGGGTTCTGCACCTCCATATATGGGAATGTATGCGCACCACACTTATCTCCAAGCAGAAGCGAATCACACTGCGAATAGTTGCGGGCATTCATACAGTTTTTTGAAACCTTTACCAAACCGCGATAGGCATTGCTGCTGTACCCGGCCGAAATTCCCTTTGATACAATTCTGCTTCGGGTATTGTTACCAATGTGTATCATTTTGGTTCCCGTATCGGCCTGCTGGTAGTTGTTGGTTACCGCAACCGAATAGAACTCGCTTACCGAATTGTCGCCCTTCAAAATTGTACTTGGATATTTCCATGTTATTGCAGATCCTGTCTCAACCTGAGCCCAAATCAATTTTGAGTTCTCGCCTCGACAAATTCCTCGTTTGGTAACGAAGTTATAAATTCCTCCCTTACCGTTTTTATCACCCGGATACCAGTTCTGAACCGTGCTGTATTTTACCTCGGCATTTTTCTCCACAACGATCTCGACTATTGCAGCATGAAGCTGATTCTCATCGCGTTGAGGTGCTGTACAACCCTCAAGGTAACTTACATACGAATCATCCTCGGCAATGATCATTGTACGCTCGAACTGACCTGTGTTACGTGCATTGATTCTGAAATAGGTTGATAGCTCCATGGGGCAACGTACACCCTTGGGGATATATACAAACGAACCATCGCTAAAGACCGCCGAGTTCAAAGCTGCGAAGAAGTTATCGGTATATGGAACCACCGATCCCAAATATTTTTTGACCAAATCGGGGTGTTGCTTTACCGCCTCCGATATTGAGCAAAAAATGATTCCTCGCTCGGCAAGAGTCTCTTGGAAAGTTGTCTTTACAGATACACTATCCATAACGGCATCGACAGCTATTCCTGCCAATGCCATCTGCTCGCTAAGGGGAATTCCCAACTTATCGAAGGTTGCTTTCAATTCAGGGTCAATCTCTTTTTTCTCGTTATCAACTGCTGTTTTTGGAGCTGCATAATAGACAATATCCTGATAATCAATCTCGGGAACGTTAAGGTGCGCCCATTGGGGCATCTTCATGTTCAACCAATAGCGATAGGCCTTCAAACGGAACTCCAACAACCACTCCGGCTCCTCTTTCTTTGAAGAGATGGTACGAATAACCTCTTCATTCAAGCCCTTGCCAATGAAGTCGGTCTCGACCTTTGTTTCAAAGCCATATTTATAGTCGGACGAAGTGACCTCGTCCAAAATATATCCACTCTTTTTATCTATGTTTTCCGCCATATCTACAACATACGCAATTTAACTCGCAAAGATAACTTATTTCAAGTTACTTTCGTTACCTTTGCCCAAAATTATTGACATGAACGAGAGTAATAAATACCGCGAGCTTTCAGAACTTGGCGAGTTTGGGTTGATTGAGCACTTGACCAAGGATATAAAGTTGGTGAACAAATCATCGGTTAAGGGTATCGGCGACGATGCCGCTGTACTTAATTATAACCGCAAAAGGGTACTTGTAAGTACCGATATGTTGATTCAGGGAGTTAATTTCGATTTGACATATACTCCGCTTAAACACCTTGGTTACAAGGCTGTTGTGGTTAATGCAAGCGACATTTATGCAATGAACGGTACTCCAAAACAGATTACCGTTTCAGTTGCCATTTCAAACCATTTTTCTGTGGAGAGCCTTGAGGAGTTTTATGCCGGAGTGAGATTGGCGTGCGATATGTACGGAATTGACCTTGTCGGTGGCGATACAACTTCATCGTTAAGCGGAATGTGTATCAGCATAACAGTTATAGGCGAGGCCGAAAAGGATAACATTGTGTATAGAGATGGGGCCAAACCAAACGAATTGATCTGTGTGAGTGGCGATTTGGGTGCGGCATATATGGGTTTACAGTTGCTGGAGCGCGAGAAGTTGGTCTTCAACGAGAGCAATCAGGCAAATCCCGACTTCAGCGGATATGAGTATATTTTAGAGCGCCAGTTGAAACCCGAAGCGCGTCGCGACATTATTGAATTGCTCCGAGAAAAGGGAATTAAACCCACATCTATGATTGATATTTCCGACGGACTATCTTCAGAACTTTTACACATTTGCAAACAATCAAATGTTGGTTGCAATATTTACGAGGAGAAACTTCCTATTGATTATCAGACCGCTAAGATGGCCGAGGAGCTTAACATGAATGTTACCGTGTGTGCTATTTCGGGAGGCGAGGATTATGAGTTACTGTTTACCGCTCCGCTTTCGGATTACGATTTAATCAGCTCGCTACATGGTATTAAGGTTATTGGATATACTTGTGGCGCTGCCGACGGCTGTAATTTGATTACCCGCGACGGAAATAGTTTTGAGTTGAAGGCGCAGGGGCATAAGTAGTTAGGAGTGAACCGTTAGGAGTTATGGAGTTAGAGAGTTATGGAGTTAGAGAGTTTTTTTAGGGATTTGGAGAGTGCGGTAGAGAGTGGCGAGAGAAAGGTGATTTGCGCCATGCTTACTCAAGTTATGAACAATAGAGTTGAGTTTTATAGGAATTGCTCAACCATTGAACTATTGGATAGTTATTCACAGGCAATGTTCCATGCGCTGATTTTGGAACTTGACGAAGAGGAAGAGGATAGCATTGAGGGTGCAGAGTTGTGCTATTTGGCAATCGGAAACCACCTTGCTGCATTGCAGACAAGCGGAGCAACTCCGACAGCCGAAACCGTTAAGCGCAGATTATTGTTATTGCACTATTTCAACGACTATCTGACCGATACCATGATGACTCTATTTACCCCTAAGCATAAGGACGACAACCGCCTGGAGGCAAGAACCTTAGCTATAGATTGCATGGCTAAAATGCAACTTCACGATATGTGCTGGCTGGGCGAACACTACCCCGATTTTGCAGAGCAGGACGAGCATATTGCCGCTTGCGATCAGGAGCTTGCCGATAGTTTTGAGAAGGAGAGCATTGAGCAGGATTTAAAGAACGCTGCAATTATGCACAAGGCTTTAACTACCCATCTAAGAGTAAAATATAAAGCATAAGAGTGTATGAAACGCTTCCTGCTCAGGATTTTAAGTTGTGTTAGACAGGCCTTGCCAAAAGCCGGCAAATTGTGCTTGTGGCTTATGAAGATAATCTTGCCTATCTCACTATTGGTAAGATTGTTACAATATTGGGGCATTATAGATTATATCTCGGAGTTCCTTGCTCCCCTGTTTAATTTCATTGGACTTCCCGGCGAGAGTGCAATTGTCTTTATCACAAGTTGCTTTTTGCCTTTGTACGCCCCCATTGCCGTTATGACAAGTATTGTTCTTACTATGCGCGAGGCCACAATTCTTGCCATCATGTGCCTTATTAGCCACAATCTGCCTGTAGAGTGCGCCATTACTCACAAAACCGGCTCTCCATTCTGGAGAATGGTGGCATTGCGAATTGCCATGTCGTTTGTTGCAGCAATCTGTTTGAATTGGGTATTGCCTGCATATCCCGAACCATTCGGAATGATTACACAACCTGAGACATATTCCGGTCTTGGAGAGTTGTTTAAGGCATGGACCACAACAAGCGTATCACTAATCTTCACTATTATCCTGATTGTTACCGGCTTAATGACTCTCCACCGAATTTTGGAGGAGTTTAAACTATTGGACAAAATATCAGCTCCAATCGCTCCCATTATGCACTTTTTCGGTATGTCGGAAAAGGCCTCGTTCCTATGGATTGTAGGTAATTTGGTCGGCCTTTCATACGGAGGCGCAATTATGGTGGATATGGTTGACAACAGCAAGATTTCCAAAAGCGAAGCGCATTATGTAAATAGCCATCTATCTATGAGCCACTCGCTTATCGAGGACACCCTGCTTTTCGTGGTACTCGGTATCAGTGTTTGGTGGATTATGGGTACCCGCTTGGTCTTTGCCCTTATCGTGGTGTGGGCTATGAGGGCGGTTAAATTAGGGACAGTCGCGAAAAGATTTCAAGAAA
>CAZMOG010000031.1:0-20792 GCA_964567845.1 uncultured Odoribacter sp.
CCCGCAGAGGGCTTTCTGTTAAAATATTTCGAAAAAGTAAGTGTCAAACTACCGGATATTGATGGCGAGCTGTTCTTTGGTGTTGAGAGTGTGCCTGTTTGGGTGCGTAAATATGTAGATGGCAGTAGGTATCGTTATGAAGTTTTGCCGGCCTATATGCAGGGCAGATTGCCAATGTCCGATTGGGATTCTTTGAATTTTGAACGCAGTGTCGAGGAGAATGAATTGCACATTCGAGATATATATGTGTAATTTCTCTTGTCTATATCCTATTTATTATTTACCTTTGCACCGCGAAAAGGAATAATGTTTGATATGACTGAAAGTTTTATAAAACGAGTAGAAGAGGTAATTGTTAAGCGTTGGGATTGCGAGATTCTTAGCAACTACCGTGGAGTTACATACGCATATCGCGATGTTGCACGTAAGATTGCAAAGCTGCACATACTATTTGAGGAGAGTGGTATTCAAAAGGGAGATAAGATTGCTCTTTGCGGGAGAAATTCAAGCGATTGGGGCATTCTGTTTATGGGCACATTGACTTATGGTGCAGTTGCAGTGCCTATTCTGAATGACTTCACTCCGGAAATTGTTCATAATATTGTAAACCACTCAGAGGCTAAGTTACTTTGTGCGGGCGATGGTACATGGGATAACCTTAAGTTCGAGGAGATGCCTAATATTATCGGCGCATTGAGAATTGAGGATTTCTCTATCAGAGAGAGCCGTTCAGAGGCTTTGGTAGCAACAAGAGCTAAGTTGAATGAGTTGTTTGGCAAGCGTTATCCAGAGAGATTTACTTCGAAAGATGTTTGCTACGATGCCGAGCCTTCAAAGCAGACTTTGGCAATGATCAACTATACATCGGGTTCAACCGGATTGTCGAAGGGTGTTATGCTTAGCTACGAGAGTATGCTTGGAAACCTTGATTTTGCTATTGATGTTTTAGGTAAACATCCGGGTAAGACTTTGGTTTCAATGTTGCCAATGGCCCACATGTATGGATTGGCTTTCGAGTTTATATACGAGTTTATGACCGGATTGCATGTCTATTTCTTGACAAAGGTGCCCTCGCCACAAATTATTATCGAGGCATTGGCAACTGTTAAACCGGCCATTGTGATTGCAGTTCCTTTGATTATCGAGAAGATTGTTCGCAAGAAGGTGTTCCCAATGCTTGAGAAACCACACATGAAGGTTTTGATGAATATTCCTTTGGTGAACGACAAGATTCGCGAGACTATTCGTGAGAAGTTGCTTGCAGCTTTTGGTGGAAATGTAATGGAGGTTATTATTGGTGGTGCAGCGTTGAACAAGGATGTAGAGAACTTCTTGAAGTCAATCAATTTTCCATATACAGTAGGTTATGGAATGACTGAGTGCGGACCTATTTTGGCATACGACTGGTGGGAGACATTCAAGCCCGGTTCTTGTGGAAAGGCTGCTTTGGGTATGACCTTGAAAATTGATTCTGCCGATCCTGAGAATATTGTAGGTGAGATTTGCGCTAAAGGACCAAATGTTATGCGGGGCTACTTCAAGAACGAAGAGGCTACCAAAGAGGCTATCGATAGCGATGGTTGGTTGCATACAGGTGATTTGGGAGTCATTGATAAGGATGGTTATCTGTTCATTCGTGGACGAATCAAGAATATGCTTCTTGGACCAAGCGGACAGAATATATATCCTGAGGAGATCGAGGATAAGTTGAATAATTTGCTTTATGTGGGCGAGTCAGTTGTTGTTGACCGTGGAGGACGTTTGGTTGCGTTGGTTTATCCGGACATGGAGCAGGTAGAGGCTAATCCTGTGTCTGATTTGCATGCTACAATTACAGCCGATGTTAAGGTGTTGAACAAGGAGTTGCCGAATTACAGCCAGATTAGTGCTGTTGAGATTCGCGAAACCGAGTTCGAGAAGACTCCTAAGAAGAGCATAAAACGCTATCTATATAAGTAATTATCAGTTTCATATACATATTGCTTAATTGAAAGGGAGGTGAGGTTTTATAACTTCACCTTCACTTTTTTTATTAACACTGAGGAATATTGTGTTGAATATTTTTATAATTTTGGCTTTTGTAAAATTGAAATCTATAATAGTTCACAATAATGAAAAAGACATTTTTATCAATTGTATTGATGGTTGCCTGTATGGTGGCTTTCGGTGCTGCGCCAAAGAAGAGTGCAAAGAGCAAAGATGCTAAGTATGTTATCTATTTCATCTGCGATGGAATGGGTATGAATCAGGTTAATGGAGCTGAAATGTATTTGGCGGAGTTAGAGGGACGAATAGGAATTACTCCTTTGAATTTTACTCTTTTCCCATCGTTCGGTTATGCAACTACATTCTCGGTAACAAACGGAGTAACCGATTCTGCTGCTTCGGGAACAGCTTTGTCAACAGGTAGTAAGACAAAGAATAGCCGTTTGGGTGTTGATGTAACGGCAGAGAAGCATTTTTATAGTGTGGCAAAGAGTGCCAAGGAGAGCGGTAAGAGTGTTGGAATTGCGACAACAGTGAGTGTTGACCATGCAACTCCGGGGGCTTTCTATGCTCACCAGGCTGATAGAAATATGTATTACGAGATTGCTCTTGAGATTCCCGAGTCGGGTTACGATTTCTTCGGTGGCTCAGGTTTCTTGCAGCCACGTAAGCGCGGTGAGGAGAAGAGCATTTACGAGGTTTTCGATGAGACCGGTTATAGTGTTGCGTATGGATATGACGAGGCTAAAAAGATGGTTGATGCAAATACCGACAAATTGATTGTGGTGAGCAAGAAAGGTAAGGCTCAGGATGCGCTTCCAATGGCTATCGACCGTGCTGAGGATGATTTGAGAATGGATCAGCTTACCGATTTGGCTATCAAGTCATTGAAGGATGATAAAGATGGCTTCTTTCTGATGGTTGAGTGTGGTATGATTGATTGGGCAGGACATAGTAACGATGCCTCAACCTGTTTTAAAGAGGTTATCGATTTCCAGCGCTCGGTTGATGTTGCTTTGGAGTTTTACAAGCAGCACCCCGATGAGACTTTGATTGTTATTACTGCCGACCACGAAACCGGTGGTTTAGGTTTGGGTGCAGGACCATACGAGTTGAAATTGAAATATTTGGAGCATCAGAAGTGTTCAAAGAATGAGTTGACTGCAAGAATTGCTAAATATACCGAGGGTAAGGCGAAAGAGGAGATTACCTGGGATTATATCAAGCCATTCTTGAGCGAGCAGGTTGGTTTGTTTACCAAAGTGCCTGTGCCTCCATATTATGAGCAGGAATTGATTAGAACTTTTGAGCGTTCTTTCGGTCCTAATGTCGAGAATGTAAGATCGATGTATAGCGCAGCCAACCCATTGGCAAGCAATGCTATTGATATTTTGAATAGAATATCTTTGGTTGCATGGTGCAGTGGTGGTCACTCGGCAGCATACGTTCCTGTTTACGCAATTGGAGCTAACCGTCAGTTGTTCGAGGGTAAGACCGACAATGCCGAGATTCCGGGCAAGTTGGCTCAAGCTATGGGCATTGAATTCTAACTATAAGGGTGCGTTGAGTTTGCGAGGTGAGTTTTAGATCCTCGCAACTGCGGAGGCCCGCAATCCAGATAATCCCGTTGCTATCGCATAGTAGCGGGATTTTTTCACGCTCATAACTGTTGATTTTTGCATCGTTCAGAATATCGCTGACAAGTTTTGTGCGCCCATGCATTCCAAAGGGCTTTAGTCTGTCGCCATTACGGACGTTTCTGATATTCAACGGGAATTGAATTTTGTCTAAATCAAAATAGGCATACTTAGGCTCTTTGATAATCTCTTTTGCCGATAATGGACGGTTAATTATTTGAAATTCAATAGTACCAAACTCGGTCTCGAATTCTTGTTCCAACTCAGCCTCTGTGTTTATAGAGATATCAAGGTTGTGTTTCTGTGTGTTTTGTGTGATATAAATACCATTGCGCTCAAAAAGAATACGGAACGACTCTGTTGTAAGCTGTTTACCGGGGTTATTGCCGTTGCATAGCTCCATAAAACTTGCAATCTGCTCCTCATTGAAGCCCATTGGTGCAAGAATTTCGTATGCAATGGTTACGGGCGAGGCTTGGTTCATTAATGCAGAGGTGTTGATCTTTACGGTATTACATTTGTTGTCCAAGTCTGCAATTGGTTGCGATAGAATCTCTTTTGTGGCATTTTCAACAGCTTGTCGGTATGTTGCCTCGATTCCCTGTATATGTTTGGCATTTTTGCCGAAGGTCTCGATTACCGAGGGGTTTAACTCTTTTAAAATTGGAAAAACGCTGTTGCGCAGTACATTGCGTTTGGCAATGTTTTGGCTGTTGGTGCTATCTTCGCGGTGTTCGATGCCCTGCGTAGTGAGGTATTCAAGTAGCTCCTGATGGTGAAATTGCAATAGAGGGCGAACAATATTTCCATTTATTTCGCGAATGCCGCATAGTCCTAAGATACCCGTTCCTCGAACTTGGTTTAGAAGAATTGTTTCGGCAACATCGTCGGCATTATGTGCAATGAGCAAAATACCATCAGTGCCACACTCCTTTTCAAACCACGAATAGCGTAATTCTCGCGCAGCCATTTCAATGCTATGGCCTCGCTCGTCGGCATATTCAGTGGTGTTGCAGTCGTGAACCCGGCACTCAATTCCTCGCTCCTTACAGAAACTCTGCACAAATTGTTGGTCCTGGTTGCTCTCATTGCCGCGAAGGTGGAAGTTTACATGAAGCACGGTAGGGTGGAGCTGCAGATTGTGCAGTGCGGTTAGCAGTGCCATAGAGTCGGCTCCGCCACTCACTCCCACAAACAGAGGTTTATGTATAAGGTTGTGTTGCTTTAAAAAATCCTTAATATGACTATCTATGTGCTTCATTTCTAATTTGTTCTAAATTTCACTTAGTTCAAGCCAACGCATCTCCTTTTCGTCGAGAATCTCTTTCAGGGAGCTGTATCGGTTTGATAGTTCGACAATTGAGTCGGTACTCTCGGTTCCCGATGATAGCTTTGCCTCAATCTCGCTCTTCTCTTTGTTAAGCTCCTCCATATCCTTTTCAAGTTGCTCCATTTCGCGTTTCTCGGAGTAGCTCAACTTGCGTTTGCGGTTACTGTTTCTTTCATCGTTTTTGGGCGAGGCCTGTTGTTGTGTGCTCTGCTTTTTGCTTGTTGCCAATGCTGCTTGTTCGGCCTTAAGTTCCTCTTGCTCCTCGATGTAGTTGCGATATTGGGTGTAGTTGCCCGGGAAGTCGCGAACCGAGCCCTCGCCCTCGAATGCAAATACGCGGTCGCACACCTTGTCGGTGAAGTAACGGTCATGCGATACCACAATCAGGCATCCGCGGAATTGTTTCAAATACTCCTCCAATACGTTTAGGGTTATGATGTCCAAATCGTTCGTCGGCTCGTCGAGTATCAGGAAGTTGGGGTTTGCAATCAGTACCGTCAGAAGGTATAAACGGCGACGTTCACCACCACTAAGTTTCTCTACAAGTGAGTATTGTTGTTTTGTAGGAAATAGGAAGTACTCTAAGAATTGCGATGCCGACAGAACCCTTCCATTACCCATGTCTATACGTTCTGCAAGTTTTTTTACAATATCGATAACCCTGTCGTTGGGGTTGAAGTTGATTCCCTCTTGGCGATAGTAGCCATAGACCACTGTCTCGCCAACTTCGACGGTTCCGCTGTCGGGAGTCAATGCTCCTGTAATAATATTGAGGAAGGTGGTTTTGCCCGCTCCGTTTTTACCCACGATTCCAATTTTGTCGCCACGGGTAAATTTGTAGGAAAAATCTTTCAAGTAGTATTTGCCCTCCCATGTGAAGTTGACATTTTCAAGCTCCAAAATCTTCTTGCCAAGGCGATGCCCCTGAATCTCTATATCCAGTTTTCTGTTGTCAACACTTTGAGAAACAGTCTCTTTGAGCTTGTGGAAGTTGTCAATTCTGTATTGGGCTTTGTGGCTTCTTGCCTGTGGCATGCGTCGCATCCACTCTTGTTCTGTGCGGAACAGATTTCGTGCCTTGTCAAGTGCAGCGCTCTTTGCTGCCAATCGCTCTTCGCGTTTCTCTAAATAGTATGAGTAGTTACCTTCGTAACTGTACAGTTCGTTGTTGTCTATTTCAAGAATGTGGTTACATACGCGATCCAGAAAATAACGGTCGTGAGTCACCATAAGAAGAGTGGCTTTGCTTGTACTTAAATAGTTTTCAAGCCATTCTGTCATTTCTGTATCGAGGTGGTTGGTAGGCTCGTCGAGCAGAAGAAAATCGGGTTCACTGATAAGAACCTTTGCCAGGCCGACACGTTTGCGCTGGCCTCCCGATAGTTCGGAAATTTTCTTTTCGAAATCATTAAGATTCAATTTCGAAAGAATCTGTTTGGCAGTTGCTTCAAACCCCCAACCGTTAATCTCATCCATAACCGGAATGAGTGACTGAATCTCCTGTTCGTTGTTATTCTTGACCGCTATTTCGTATCTCTCTACTGTTTTGAGTAGCTTTGAATCCGAGCGGAAAATCTCTTCGATAAGAGTATTGTTGGGGTCCAAATCGGGCTCCTGCTCCAAATATCCAATCTTTAAATCGTTTCTGAAAATTACGCTTCCGGTTTGGGCCGAATCGTGTGAAGCAATGATTTTCAGTAAAGTAGATTTTCCAATTCCATTTTTCGCAATTAGAGCGGTTTTGTCTCCGCGAGCAATTCCGAAAGATATATTTTCGAATAATAAATTCTCTCCGAAGCGTTTAGAAAGATTTTCTACCTGCAAATAACTAACTTGTGCCATATTCCTCTAAATATAGCCGTAAAGGTAGTGAAATTTTTAGTACCTTTACACCCTGAAATTAGAGAGTTGTTTTATGGCAAAAGTAATAGCTGTTGCAAATCAAAAGGGTGGAGTGGGAAAGACCACCTCGGCGGTCAATTTGGCTGCCAGTCTGGCCGTGCTTGAAAAGCAGGTTTTATTAATCGATGCAGATCCTCAAGGCAATGCAACTTCGGGACTTGGGTTCAATTTGAGTGAATTGCAGGGTAGAACAATATATGAGTGTCTTACAGGTGAAAAGAGCATCAAGGAGGTGATGCTCCCAACCGAAATTGGTAAGTTGTCTTTGTGTCCATCGGATATTAATCTGGTTGGAGCCGAGGTTGAACTTATTGAAATGAATAACCGTGAAAAAGTGTTAACCAATTTAGTTAACGAGGTTCGCGATATGTTTGATTATATTATTATCGATTGTTCCCCATCGTTGGGCTTGATTACTGTTAACTCATTGACTGCTGCAGATTCGGTTATTATTCCCGTTCAGTGTCAATATTACGCTCTTGAAGGTCTTGGCAAGTTGTTGAGTACAATTAAGATTATTCAGCGTCGTTTGAATACCGAATTGCAGATTGAAGGCTTCTTGTTAACAATGTATGATGCACGTGTTTCTCTTTCTCACCAAGTAGAGGAGGAGGTACGTGGCAGATTCCAGGACATGGTGTTTACAACGGTTATTAACCAAAATATTCGTCTTGCCGAGGCTCCAAGTTATGGTAAGCCGGCAATTTTATACGATGCTTCATGTAAGGGTGCAAATGACTATATGAAGGTAGCGAGCGAGATTATAAATAGAAACAAATAATACAGATACTTAGACTATGGCTAAAAAAGGTTTGGGTAAGGGTTTGGGTGCTTTGATAGGTTCCGATGCAGTTGAGATGGAGAGAACCGTTTCGGCTGCGGTTAGAGAGTTGCCGTTAGGTAATATTATTCCAAATCCCAATCAACCAAGAAAATTGTTTGACGATGAGGCTCTATCCGAGCTTTCAGACTCGATTAAGTCGATAGGTTTGGTTCAGCCAATTACCGTACGCTCCATTTCTGATGGTAAGTACGAGATTATTGCCGGAGAGCGTAGATACCGTGCTGCAAAGATGGCCGGATTGGA
Organism: uncultured Odoribacter sp.; assembly: GCA_964567845.1. GTDB lineage: Bacteria > Bacteroidota > Bacteroidia > Bacteroidales > Marinifilaceae > RGIG9079. The sequence goes on from CAZMOG010000031.1 coordinate 7,943, forward strand.
TAAGATTCCTGCATACATTCGCGAGACCGATAACGACGAGGTTTTGGCTTTGGCTCTTATCGAAAATATTCAACGTGAGGATTTGAATGCAATGGAGGTTGCTTTCAGTTACCACCGTTTAATGGAGGAGTGTAATTTGACTCAGGAGTCATTGAGCGATATGGTAGGAAAGAAGCGTGCCACTGTTGCCAACTATTTGCGTTTGTTGAATTTGCCTGCTGAGATTCAGAAGGCGGTTCGTGAGAAGGAGTTAAGTATGGGACATGCTCGCGCACTGTTGGGGTTGAGCGATGTTGAGAGCCAATTGGAAATTTTCGAGCAAATTAAAAGTTACGATTTGTCGGTTCGTAAGGTGGAGGCAATTGTTCAGGATTTGCTTGATGGAGTGAAGGTAGAGTTGCCCGGAGGCGAGGCTGTAGAGCCAAAGCCTGTGCGTAAAAAGGCTGAACTGGGAGTATATTCGGCTCTTCAGGATAAATTACGTTTACATTTCAATCAGAAGGTTACTCTTCTTCGTAACGAGAATGGTCGAGGTAAGATTGTTTTGCCATTCAAATCGGACGAGGAGTTGGAGAGAATTATAGCATTGTTGGATAAATAATTGAATTTTGAAACATCTGTTTGTCATATTGCTTCTTCTTTGTTCATGCGTAACTCTATTTGCGCAGGAGCGTGATACATTGCTAAAGGAGGCTCCTGTTGCAAGTTATGCAACTCCCGATAATATTGACGAATTATCGGTAGATGATGAGTTAAGCAGGAAGGAGAAACGTGAATTGAAGCGATCTTCAAGAGAGTACGGTGTTCACTCTCCGCATAAGGCAACAATTTATGCTTTAGTATGTCCCGGATTGGGTCAGATTTACAATAAGCAGTATTGGAAATTGCCAATTTTGTATGGTGGAGTGGCATTGGCAATCTATGGAGTTACATGGAATAATCAGGCATATACCAAGTATAGAGATGCCTATTTTGATTTGTCAAACTATATAGATTCGCTCAATGTGAATCCAACATATCCATACCCGGATGATCCCGCATGGGAGAAGATTAAGATAGTTGGAACTGATTGGAAGACATTGTTTGAGCAACGTCCGTCAAGTATGACGCGTTATCAGTCAATCATGTATAACAAACGTCGTAGTTTTAAGCGTAATCGAGATTTGTGTTACTTGGCATTGGCGGGTGTATATTTGTTGAATGTAATTGATGCATGTGTCTCGGCGCACTTCTATGATTTTTCAATTAACGATGATTTAAGTCTGCATTGGCAGCCTGATGTTTCATTTAACCAGAAAACCGGAAAGGCGCGTTATGGCGCTTCGGTATCACTCAATTTTTAACGGATAGAGATATGAATAAATTTTTGTGCGCCATTTTTGTGGCGACTCTGTTTTGCGTAAATGTTGTTGCAGCCGAGAGGCTTGATTCCATTCCACCCGAGGAGGAGATTCCAATCGAGTTTATGGCTCGTTTGGATTATCTATATGACAATTGGGTGAATGATATGGATATGAAACCCGATTTTGTTGATAGCAGTTACATTAAGAAAATCGATCCGTCGCTTTTAAATATGAGTGATTCACTATACATTGAGCGTTTGGATGCGTTGCGTTCAGCTGTTCCATTATCTTTTAACGATATTGTGAAATCGCATATAAATGTATATGTTGAGAAACGCAGATTGCAAGTTGCCAATATGTTAGGGTTGGCAGAGTATTATTTCCCAATGATCGAGGCAGAGTTAGAGGCACAGTGTATGCCTCATGAGTTGAAATATATGACGATCATTGAGAGTGCTTTGAATCCAAGAGCCTATTCAAGAGCCGGTGCATCCGGTTTGTGGCAGTTTATCTTTTCGACAGGAAAGATGTATAAATTGCAGATAGATTCATATATCGATGAGCGCAGGGATCCTGTGCAGGCGACAAAGGCGGCTGTTACATTTCTGAATGATTTGTATGCAATTTACGAGGATTGGATCCTTGTTATTGCAGCATATAACTGCGGCCCCGGTAATGTGAATAAGGCTATCAGACGTGCAGGAGGTGTGCGTGACTACTGGGATATTTATTACTATTTACCACGTGAGACTCGTGGATATGTGCCTGCGTTTATTGCTGCCGCATATGTGTTTAATTACTATGAGGATTATGGAATTAAGCCAATCGAGAGCAATATGCCCAGACTCTGCGATACAATCATGATTAATGATTTGTTGAGTTTAAAGCAGGTTGCTGCGAAGTTGGATATTTCGGAGGAGCAGCTGCGTGATTTGAATCCTCAGTATAAGGTTGATGTTATTCCTGCAGGTGCGGGTAAAAGTTACGCTTTGCGATTGCCATACTCGTTGGTTGGCGATTTTATTGAACAGCAGGATTCAATATTTGCATTTGAGCGTTCTAAATATTTTAACGATTCATACAAATCGGCAAACCCATATAGCAGAATCAAGGTTGCCGGAGGTCCGGGAAATACTGCCGGAAAGACAAAGCTTGTTTATACCGTTAAATCGGGCGATGTTCCGGGTGCTATTGCCCGTAAGTTTGGCGTGACAACGGCCGATTTGAGATATTGGAACAATTTGAATAAGCGATTGACTATCAGAGTAGGTCAGAAGTTATCAATCTATGTGCCCTCGTCCAAAGCGGCCCAATATTCGGGCAGTGCAAAGGTGACGGGAACTGTAAGCAATAATGTGGAGGCTCCGCAGGTGTCCGATGTGGATAGTGCGGGCTATGCAACATATACGGTGCGTCGCGGTGATAATTTGTGGGATATTGCACGCAAGTTCCCGGGGGTGACAGTATCGGATATTCAGAAGTGGAATGGATTAAAAAGTTCATCAAAATTAAGTATTGGCCAGAAGTTGAAGATTAAAGTGAAGTAGAGATGGAGTGGTTTTATGATTTACTTTTCAAGGATGGTGTAGCACATGCAATTGCAATTTTGGGATTGACAATTGCTGTAGGTAAGTTGTTGGGAAGAGTAAAGATTGCAGGAATCTCTTTTGGTGTTACATGGATTCTTTTTGTTGGCTTGTTACTAAGCCATTGGGGATTGCGTATCGATGCAACAACTTTGAAGTTTATGCAGGAGTTCGGATTGATACTCTTTATCTTTTCGATAGGATTGCAGGTAGGTCCCGGATTCTTCTCGTCGTTCAAGAGCGGAGGAGTTACGTTGAATATGCTTGCCTCGCTTGTTGTGTTATTAGGTGTTGGAATTACAATTGCCTTGTATTTTACAACAGGATTGCCAATTACCACAATGGTGGGAATCTTGTCGGGAGCGGTGACAAATACCCCGGGAATGGGTGCTGCCCAACAGGCATATTCAGAGATGACAGGCTCTTCGGCTCCCGATATTGCAATGGGTTATGCAGTGGCATATCCGTTGGGAGTTGTGGGTATTATATTGTCGATAATTCTGGTTCGTGGTATATTCAGAATTTCCTTGAGTGCCGAGCGTGAGGATCAGCGTAGTAAGAACCGAGATAAGGAGAACGAGGCTGTTTCTGTTTCGCTGGTGGTTAAGAATCCCGGAGTTTTTGGTAAGGATATTCGTAGCGTTGAGGGTTATGTAGGCAAAAACTTTGTTGTTTCGAGAGTTTTTCACGACGACCACGTTACAATGGCCAACTCAAAGACTGTGCTGGAAGAGGGCGATAGGTTGTTGGTTGTGGCCTCGCCTAAAGATATTGAGGCAATTAAGGCCTTTATTGGAAACGAGGTACCGATGGAGCGTTCTGCATGGAACGATGATGATGTGAAATTGGTATCGAAGAAGATTATTGTGACTAAGTCTTCGTTGAATGGTAAGACGTTGGCTCATTTGAATTTGCGTGCAAGTTGCGGTGTGACTGTTACACGAGTTGAGCGTGCAGGATTGGAACTTGTGGCTCACCCGAGTTTGGCGCTTCAAGTAGGTGACCGAGTGATGGTTGTTGGAACTTTGACCAGTGTTCAGAATGCCACAAAATTGATTGGAAACTCAATGACAAAACTTCGCGAACCCCATTTGAGCCCTATCTTCTTTGGAATATTCTTAGGAATAGTGTTGGGTTCCATTCCGTTCCATTTCCCGGGAATTCCGCAGCCTGTGAAGCTGGGTTTGGCTGGAGGTCCGTTGATTATATCAATTTTGATTGGTCGTTTCGGACACCATTTAAAGATGGTTACCTATACCACTATCAGTGCCAACCTGATGTTGCGCGAGGTGGGAATATCTCTCTTCCTTGCATGTGTCGGAATTGGTGCGGGCGAGGGCTTTATTGAGACAATAGCCGATGGTGGTTATGTGTGGATCGGATACGGAGCTCTTATTACAGTGTTGCCACTTTTGATTGTCGGTGTAATTGGAAGGGTGTTCTGTAAGATAAACTACTTTACCCTTATGGGATTGATGTCGGGAAGTATGACCGATCCCCCTGCATTGGCCTATTCAAACTCGATTGCAGGTAATGATTTGCCGGCAGTAAGCTATGCAACTGTCTATCCGTTGACAATGTTTTTGAGAGTTGTATCGGCCCAATTGTTGGTTCTGTTCCTGCTTTAATATAACACAACATGGCACACTACATTGTTACTACCGATTCTGCACCGATAAGACGTGCGCCCCAAACAAAATCCGAGCGTTTGTATGAGTTTTTGTTTGGCGAGGTTTTACTTTCCGATGAGGAGAATGGAAAGTGGCTTAAGGTTTCTGTTCCCGGTAGCGACGAAGAGGGGTGGCTGTTGAGTGACTCGGTGGCTGAGTTGAGTGAGAAGCAATTTGCCGAATATAGCAGTATGGTACATATGAAGGTGGAGTGTAACGGTCTGTTTGTTAGAAAGGTGGATAGTTATACAACCCTTTTGTTACCTGCGTGTGCAGTGTTGCCATTCTATAACTTTATGACAGGAACCTTTAAGGTGGCCGATTCCGAGTACGAGGTTTTATCGCCAATGTACTGGAATGCTAATTTGACGGGGCGTAGGGAGCGAGTTTTTCGTGCTGCAATGTGCTATTTGAATGCTCCCTTCCTGTATCGTGGAAGAACCAATGGCGGTATTGATGATTTATGGCTTGTGAGTAACGCTCTTAGCGTTGTTTTTGATAATGTGCCTAGAACTCTTTCAGAGCTGGCTAAGTTCGGTTTCCCACTATCGTTTATCGAGGAGGCTCAACTTGGCGATATTCTTCTTTTCTCGGATTCCAGTGGTCAGTTGTCGCATTGCGGAATGTATGTAGGCAATGGTTGTGTGTTGCATGCTGCAGGGCGCGTTCGCGTTGATAAGGTTGACCATCAGGGAGTGTATAATTCTACCTTAAAGCGTTACTCTTTCCAACTTGCCGGCATTATTGCGGTGGAGTAGAGTTAGTTAGGAGTTAGGAGTTAGTTTATTAGCGAAAACGGTAGTTGAGCGAAGGGGGGGAGACAACAAGTGTCCCGAGTGAAGCGAGTATTTTAGGTGATAGGGTAGTTATGGATATTGAGAGTGTCAGGGAGTTTTGTTTAAGTTTGAAGGGGGCAGAGGAGTGTTTGCCCTTCGATGACACTACGCTTGTCTATAAAGTAATGGGTAAGATGTTTGCCGTTCTCTCCCTTGAGCGTCCTGACTGGTTGGTTTTAAAGTGCGATCCTGAATATGCCATTGAACTTAGAGACAATTATATTGGCGTGATTGAACCGGCTTGGCATTTTAATAAAAAGTATTGGAATCAACACCTTATTTCCAAAACACCCGAAGCTCTTTTAAAATCCCTTATTCAGCATTCTTTGTCTGAGGTTGTCAAAAAACTCCCCAAATACCGTAAGTCCGAATATTGGGGAGTATCTTAATATTATTTACCGTTTGTGGGTATTACTGGCTTGATGGTTCCGTCGGGGTTAAAGTAGAGGCGGTCAATGCAAACCTCGCGGTGAGTGCCGGGACTCTTTTCACGTTCAATGTAATTTTTGTTTATGCGATGGTAAATGATATACCACTCGTCGGTACCGGGTTTCTGCAATATTGAGTTGTGTGCAGGACCGTATATCTCCAACTCCGGGTTTTGAATCAGTACGATTGGCTCTTCGGCAACCTTGATTGGTCCGAGAGGCGACTCCGATGTTCCATAGGCAACGTGATAGTTGGGTGAGCCTGTGTCATCGACCGACCATAGGAAGTAGTACAGACCGTTGCGGTAGAAGATATAGGGAGCCTCGCGGTAGGCGTAGGTTTCAAGGGTTCCGCCACGTGGAGTGAGTACTGTTATTGTGGTGGTGTCGATCGATACCATGTCCGGGTTCAACTCTGCTCCTGCCATGTAGCCGTTTCCCCAATAGATATAGGCCTTGCCCGAAACAGGATCGGTAAATACGTCAACATCGATCTGTTGTCCGTATCGTACAGGCGATTTTGTGATTATGGGGTGGCCCAGGTCTGTAAATGGACCGGTGGGCGAGGTTGCAGTTGCAACTCCAATCTGTTTGCCGCCTCCTGCTACAGGATTTCCGCTGTAATAGAAGAAGTAGCGATATTCGCCATCAATGAGTTTTTCTTCAATACATGGAGCCCATGCGTTGCCGTTTGCCCAGGGAACCTGTTCCGATTTCAGGTCAAGCATTGTGCCACAGTCCACCCATTTTTTCAGGTTTTTAGAGCTGAAGACTGTGAAATACCAACCACCCCAGCCGGGTTGACCGTCGGTGGTTGAGTATATGTAATAACGTTTGGTTTTATGTGAGTACAGAATTTCCGGATCGGCATGGAATCCGGGGAGTATTGGGTTGTTACTCTTCTGTGCGAAGGTTGTTCCGCACATCAACATTGCCATTATCATTACCAACTTACGCATAATCTTTTGACCTGATACCTAACTATTATTTATTAAATGTTACCGCAAGCACCGGAGCTATTTCGTTTGTCGGCTCGCTTGGCAGAGTGACAGTCAAGCCTTTTTTGCCGTTTTTGAAAGGAATAGCACCGTGGCCCAGTAGGCTGACACTCTGAACTTCACCATTGAAATGCTCTGAGTCGGAGCCAAAGGCTTTAATCATAACCTGTTGCTCTGTCGGCCAACGCATGATTGTGGTGAAGATGGTGTCGTTTTTCTGCACAAAGCGTATGTCCTGAGCAGTGTAGTTGTTGTTCTCGTTGAAGCCCTGAGCGCTTAATGGATTTGCGGCATCGGCCATTGGGCCCTCGCCAAAAATCTTCCATGGACGAGTTCCATAGATCGATTTGCCGTTTATATCCATCCACTCTTTTATATCTTGCAGAATGGCAATCTCTTTGTCGTCGATCGAGCCATCGCCACGGATGGGCACGCTTAGAAGCAGATTACCGTTTTTACTTACAATATCGACAAGCATTGCGATTACCTGTTTAGCGCTCTTGTACCAACCGTTTCGGTAGGTGCTTTCACTGTAGTGCCAGCTTCCAAGGCAGGTGCAGGTTTGCCAGTAGTGCTCCTGGATATTATCGGGGATACCTCGCTCAACATCCCACATCATCAACTCTTTATGCTGAGGCTCAAGAATTTTACCCATGGCAACCACGTTTTGCTGGCCATTGTTGCTGTTGGCGCTTCTGTTGTAGTAGTGGGCAAGGATTCTCATTCCAACCGAGTCGTCGCAACCATAGAATGGAAGTACTGTGTCGTCGAAGTAAAGAATGTCGGGCGAATATGCGTTAATGCATTGAAGTACACGGTTCTGGAATTTTATTTTGAATTGCTCATCGGGGATTGATGCGCCATTTTGCCAACCCCATTGTGAGTGTACTGCCCATACATCTTTGTAATTTTTGTTCGGTTCATGGTTTTGCGCATAAAGTTCTTGTGGATCATAGCCCTCCCACCAGGTTCCTTTGCCGTCGGCTTTGGTAAGCTTACCATCGTAGTCCTGCGCCTTTTCCAGCCAACTCCAGGTGTGGCTTCCGTGCATGCTGATTCCCAGTGGCAGGCCATATTTCTCACATGCAGCACTCCACTCGGCAATAATGTCGCGTTTGGGGCCTATGTTCACGCTGTTCCACTCCTGATACGGACTGTCCCATAGGTCAAAATTATCGTGGTGTTGACCAAGTGTAAAGAAGTATTTTGCGCCTACGCTTTTGTATAGTTTTACCAATGAGTCCGGTTGCCACTTTTCAGCTTTCCAATCGCGGCACAACTCCTTTAAACCGTACTCCGAGGGGTTGCCGAAAGTTTTAACATGGTATTGGTGCTGTCCTTCATTTTCGTAGTACATGTGGCGTGCATACCAATCTCCGGCCATTGCCTGACACTGAGGTCCCCAATGGGCCCATATTCCGAATTTTGCATCCTTGAACCACTCGGGGCACTCCCACTGTTTCAAACTCTCCCAATCGGCTTTGAATGCTCCTGTTTCAACAGGTATATCTTTGGGGGTTGAGCAGCCTGTTATAGCTACTGCTGCAATCCCAATTAATCCCTTTGCTATGGCATAATAATTCTTAAATCTTTTCATTATTGATTTGTTTTGTTGTATAGGCAAAGATAGCTTTTTTACTGCACTCTTGTGTAATGTTTGTGAATTTCTATACAAATATTCAAATAGGAGTGTAATTTGTAGTAGTTCTGTGGACTTTTCGGCCAATTATTTTTCAGAAAGGAGCATATTTCTTATGGAAATTAACATTCTACTTTATAATTTTGCAGTACAATGTTAAAATGCAGATTAAGGTGAGTAATGTGATATGTGCAATTGCTACAGCTCCGGGAAGTGGCGCTATAGCTGTGATTAGAGTTTCGGGTCAGGGCTCTATTGAGTTAGTGGATAAGGTTTTTGTCTCTCCAAGCGGTAAACGTTTAGTAGAGCAGGCTGCCAATACCATTCACTATGGTGAGTTGAAAGGTGTCGAGGGCGAGACGCTTGATTACGTTTTGGTCTCTGTTTTTCGTGCGCCTCACTCTTTTACGGGCGAGGATAGTGTTGAGATTAGTTGCCACGGTTCACGTTATATCCAGAGTGCTATTTTAAAGCTCCTAATTCAGGGTGGGGCAGGATTGGCTCAGCCGGGCGAGTTTACAAAGCGTGCCTTTTTGAATGGCAAGATGGATTTGTCGCAGGCTGAGGCGGTGGCCGATGTGATTGCATCGAATAGTAAGGCCTCGCTCAAAATGGCAATGAACCAGATGCGCGGAGGTTTTTCGCGTGAGTTGCAGGCTCTTCGCAAGAAGATGTTGAACCTGACCTCGCTTCTTGAACTTGAACTTGATTTCTCGGAAGAGGATGTCGAGTTTGCCGATCGTGTGCAGTTGAGCCAATTGACAGACGAGGTGATGAAGAGAATAACCTCGCTCTGTAACTCATTCAGTACCGGAAATGCTATTAAGAATGGGGTGCCGGTTGCGATTGTCGGCCCTGCGAACGCGGGAAAGAGCACCCTTTTGAACTATCTGCTAAAAGAGGACAAGGCTATTGTGAGCGAGATTGCCGGAACCACTCGCGATGTAATCGAGGATACAGTTACCATTAACGGAATTACCTTCCGCTTTATCGATACTGCCGGAATTCGTGCCACAAGCGACCGTGTCGAGAGTCTTGGCATTGAGCGCACTTTTGCAATGATTGCACAAGCTAAGGTTGTGCTTCTGCTCTTCCCCGATGATATTTTCGGTAGCGAGGATTTGATGTTCGATGGTGGCGACGGAGGAAGTATTGGTTTCTGCGGACGCGATGCCCACGAGGAGTATTGTCAAATGGTGTCGGAGCGTATGGCCCCCGATTCTAAGCTGATTATTATTCACACAAAGATTGACCGCGAGAAGAATACCGAGTACGAAGAGCACAAGATTCGTATCACCGACGAGGAGAGTGGTCGCATAATTATCCGTATTTCTGCCAAGACGGGCGAGGGCATAGATGCACTTATCGAGGAGCTTACCAAGGTTGTTGATATGAGCAGCGTTGGCGAAAACGACGTTATTGTCAGCAATATGCGACACTACGAGGCGTTGTCGGCTGCATTGGTTGCAATTGAGAGGGTAGAGCAGGGCATTCAGGATGGAATTCCCGGCGATTTGGTTGCACAAGACCTACGTGAATGTCTATACCACCTCGGCACCATCACCGGCCAAATCAACACCGACGAAATTTTGGGCAACATCTTTAAGAACTTTTGCATCGGAAAGTGAGGCAGTCAATTCGAATGAGAAATAACGAATAACTATTGAGAAACAACCGCTAAATGAGTGCTGTGTAACAAAATTTTAGGTTATGCAGCACTTTTCGCTTTGTTTGTGGTTTGTTTGTCAAATTTTTGTTGTTACTTTGTTGCTCGAACCAACAACAGCAACAACAGCAACAAATATGTCAAACTCAAAAGAGCCTATTCGATTGAGGAAACGAATGACCTCTACGGGCAACTATTCGTTGTACCTCGACATCTATCTGAACGGCAAGCGTTCGTATGAGTATCTGAAAATGTACCTCGTCCCCGAAAAGACACGAGCCGACAAGGAGAAGAACAAAGAAACGATGCGTCTTGCCGATGCGATCCGAGCCAAGCGAGTTGTCGAACTCCGCAACGGGGAATACGGGTTCAAGTCAGAGTATGCCACCGAAACGCTGTTCTTCGATTATTACAGGGCGATGTGTGAAAAACGCTTGGGAAACGAAAGCAGGGGCAATTGGGGCAATTGGTATTCCTGCCTGCACCACCTACGCAAGTACGAGAAATGCGAGAACATCACCTTTGCCGAGATAACGCCCGAGTGGGTGCAGGGCTTCAAGGACTACCTCGAAAACGAGGCTGTGGCTTGGGGACACGACTACCGCAAGCGTATTAAGGACAAACCCCTCGCCCGTAATTCCAAGTTGTCGTATTTCAACAAACTGCGAGCCTGTCTCAATCAAGCGTTTGAGGACAGGATAATCCCCCGAAATCCTATCCGTGGCGTGGAAAACTTCAAGGCAGAGGAGGGAACGCGAATGTACCTCACGCTTGACGAACTGCGGAAAATGGAGGGCGTGGAGTGCGAATATCCGCAAATCAAGGCCGCTTTCCTGTTCAGTTGTCTGACGGGTTTAAGACGCAGCGATATTCTCAAACTTCGTTGGGGCGATGTGTTTCAGCAGGGCGAGTTTACCCGTATCATATTCCGTCAGAAGAAAACCAAAGAGCAGGAGTATCTCGACATCACTCCACAGGCTGCGGAACTTATGGGCGAACGGAGCAAGGCTGACCAATATGTGTTTGCCGACATACACTCTCCTACCTGTACGAATAAGACGATACAGGAGTGGGTACTACGGGCAGGTATTGACAAGAAGATTACATTTCACTGCGGAAGTCATAGTACATCTTCTTTCTCGCTGAAAACAAGCGATTTACATAATTTGAATTTGCGACAGGTAACGATTTAGAAACAAGCGAAGTTCCCTTATCTGTCTTATTCTGCATTATTGAAAAGAACGCTTAATTTGATTACAAAAATAGGCAATTCAGGTCACAATAGCAAGCTATGCGAGATTTTTTCACGGAAAATCAAATGTAATGCGTGAAATACTTGTTATTTTACTGTTTAAGTTGTATTTTTGTGACCAAATTGAAGCTGATATGATAGAAACATTCATTATAAAGAATTATAGAAGCTATCGTGATAAAACTGAGTTATCATTTGTAGCTTCAAATAAAGAAGGCGGTAAAAAAAAAGACTTACCTCCAGTTTGGTTTAAGGAGATCAATGGTAAGCGTATATTGCGTTTACTCTTGTGTGTAGGTTTAAATGGCACTGGAAAATCAAAGATGTTTTCGGCCTTGAACTATTTGCGAATGATTGCGACATCAAAACCGCAAAAGCCATCAGACAAACCTGAATATAGACCATTTTTATTAGATACCTATTCTTCAAACATACCAACGGAACTTACATTAGTGTATTACATTGGTGATACATGTTTTAGTTATAATATCAAAGTTTCGTCTGAGTGTATTGAAGAAGAGGAACTTAAGCTAGTACAATCTCGGAGTTCCCGTATATTTCATCGTTATCATAATAAGGAACTTGACAAGGTTGTAATAAGTTTTGGCAATGCTTGTGATTTAACAAAGGCAGACCAGCATGACTTGGAAGTTAATACACTAGCTAATGCCAGTGTACTTTCAACATTTGGCGCACTTAATTTAGACAGTCAGCTATTATCTAAAAATTTCGATTATTTCGAGAATCATATAAGCATGGTTCACAAGTCGGACAAAAGTTTGGCAGATAAACTGCAAACTGGAAATATAGATAGAGACAGGGCTTTAAAGAAATTACTTTTGCGATTATTAGATGACGTTGGAACTAATATTTGCGACTATGTTATTGAAGATGCTAGTTTAAATATTTCAGAACTTAAAGCAAACGGGGCTCCAGATATTGTCATCAAGGCAATGATGGAACAATACCCATCAGGAATAATAACCCATAAGAATTTACGCTTCATCCATTCTACAAAAGAAGGAAGAAGCGGATTGGATTTCGAGCTTGAGTCTTTAGGTACGAAAAATATTATTAGACTATTAGTAGTTCTATATGACGTTATATTAGGAGAAAAATCCACTTGTATCGATGAAATAGAATATGGAATACATACTAAAGCACTAGCTTTTATTTTAAAGATGTACTTAACTATAGCAGAGAATTGCCAACTTATAGTTGCAACACACGATTTATCGTTGCTAAATGCTGATTTTTTGAGGAGAGATGCCGTAAGGCTTTTTGAAAAGGATGAATATGGAGCAACTAATGTTAAGCGTAGAGATTATTTACATAATACAATAAGCTTTTATAAAACATACGAGAAGGAGGTTTCTCCACAAATAGACGAACTGATGAGAAAAATAGAAATGTTCATCAAATATAAAGAAGA
>CAZMOG010000032.1:0-20678 GCA_964567845.1 uncultured Odoribacter sp.
GACAAACAAAAGAAAACCGGATCAAAAATTACTTTTGACCCGGCCTCTTTTGTATAAAACAAAAGTGGTCAGCCTAAGCTGACCACTTCCAATTGCTTTGCGGAGAGTGGGGGATTCGAACCCCCGGTACGGTTACCCGTACGGCAGTTTAGCAAACTGCTGGTTTCAGCCACTCACCCAACTCTCCGTGTAGCTGAACATCTCTCTAATGCGGTTGCAAAATTACTCCGATTTTTCTTTTTTGCAAAGAAAAACCGATTTTTTTTATTCTCTAACTATTATATTAGTGTTTGGGCTGTGGATTAGAAGCAGTATTCTTACGCAATCTTTCGAATAATTTTTGACGGAAATGCTCTTCAACATCCTCTAACCTAAGCAGTTTTGAAGCAGGAAGAACCTCTGCCATTTTTTTATATGATGAATATTTCAATTCATCTCTCTTCTTATCTATCTCCAATATTTTTTGTAGCACCTCTTCACATTGAGCCTCTGTTGGCTGTTCATTCTTTTTAAATAACGATCTTCTTAACGCTCGTTTCTCCCAATTTAACTTCTGCAATTGCGTGTTCATTTCATTGTACAGAGGCCAAAACAATACAGCCTCGTCCGATGTAATACGTAATTCATGGGTAAAGAAAGCAACTTTCCAACTCTCAATCTCACGCCACATATCCTCCTTGTGCTGCTCCTCATTGTTATTCTGCGAAAATCCACCGAAGGGCAACATCACTACTGCAATCCATACCAACAACCACTTTCTCATTGCATCGAAGCTAAAAACGATTCAACATCATATACACTGCTACTTAAATACTCAATTATCTCTTCATCAGTAACATTTATCTTGCCTTCGGTTTCCAATTCCGCAATTGTTGACTCGGCAACACCATTATCATAACCCTTCACTACAAAGAGTTGCATCATTACCACTACGAAAGAGATAATTGCCGCCATTGAGATGTATGGCAAACAACGATGCAAATATAGCCCTATTTTGCCATATTTTACATTCTGCTCCTTAAAATCTTGAGGACATGCAGAACGTACCGACTCCATTATATCGCCGGACAACTCCTCGAAATATCCCACAGGAACCTCAAAGGGCAATCTTTTACCAAACTTTTTTTCTATCTTTCCCATAATTATCAATCTTTCAATAACTCTTCTATTTTTTTTACCGACTGGTGGTATGTTGCTTTGATTGTTCCAACAGCAACTCCCAACTCCTCTGCAACAGTTTCATTCGTCATATCTTCAAAATAGCGCATATTGAAAATCAATCGTTGTCTTTCCGACAACCGTAATAAGGCCCTTTGCAACCTCATCTCCATTTCGGAGCCATTGACATAAATATCGCTTTCAAGCGTATTAGCCAACATTTCCCCTATCTCTACTTGATTCCCAAAAACTTTTCTGCGCTTCTCGTTGACAAAATTCAAAGCCTCGTTCGTCGCAATTCTATGCATCCATGTCGACAGTTTTGACTCAAAACGGAAAGTTGACAATCCACGCCATATCTTCACATAAACATTTTGCAAAACATCATTGGAATCTTCATGACCGATTACAATTTTACGAATGCGCCAATAAAGTTGTTCACTGTATTGAGATACGACCAATTTGAACGCCGTTTCATTACGGCCTTCATCAATCAACCTCTTTACCTTATCGTCCGAAAAATCCACCATTAATTTTGCCGTACTGACTATTTGACAAAATTACCATTCGAAAGTTTATATCTCAAGGAGTCAAAACGTTTGGATTTTAACACATAACACTCCCATACTATAGAACCGGGATACACAACCCCCAGTTTCACTCCTACCCTTGCATGCATATACGAACTCTTCATTCTAAAGAATTCCCTATATGCTTGAAACACCGACTTTACATTGGCAAATTCTCCTTTCAATAGGAAAATCATAAGCGAGGCCGCATCCATAAAAAATCGCACCGACATTACCTTACAAAAGGCCTTGCTCGTAAGATTTTTGTATAACATTAGCAGGTTATTTCGATAATTCAATTTCAACTTTGCCGGGTGATTCATTGGTAATGTGCCCCCGCCTAAATGGTAAACTACCGATTGCGGAACAGATAACAATTCATACCCCTCTCTGGCCATTCTCCAACAAAGATCAATCTCCTCCATGTGAGCAAAGAAAGCACCATCCAAACCACCTACCTGAAGATACAAATCACGACGAACCATTATTGCCGCACCACTACACCAAAACAGCTTACATTCGGAATCGTATTGGCCATTATCCCGTTCAATATCATTTAAAATTCGTCCTCGACAAAACGGATATCCAAATCTATCAATAAATCCACCACATGCTCCTGCATACTCAAATAGTTCCGGACTACTATCGGCAAGTAACTTAGGCTGTACCGCAGCCAACTGCGGATTACTATCCATGGCTCTTTGCAAAGGGTCCAACCACCCCGGGGTAACCCGTACATCGCTATTGAGCAAAACCACATATTCCGAATCAATTGTACTTATTGCTCTATTGTACCCTTCGGCAAAGCCCCAGTTTTTCTCAAACTTTATAACATGGACACTTGGAAATTTCTGCTCTATCATTGTAACCGATTCGTCTGTTGAGCCATTATCTGCAACAAATACTTTAACATTAGGTGCATCACTACACTTCACAACACTTGGCAAATAACGTTGCATCAAATCCTTACCGTTCCAATTAAGAATAATGACCGATATTTTTAGTCGTTCCATAAAATTTACCTACCTTTGCAATGATAATGGGCAAAGGTAGGTATTTTTAATTTTATTTAGCTATCTTTGCTCGTTACTTTTATAGTCATTTTTTCATCATGGAAGAACAAGAAAAAGTAGAGGAGCAGATCGAAGTAAAAGAGGAGCTTACCGAGACACAGCAAACATTCACAAGCGAAGAGGAGAAGGAGCTGAATTTAAAGGCAAAACTCCAAATCATTGAAGATCTGAAAAGTTTAGTGGAGACCGACGAAATAGGAGGAAAGACATTTAATGAATTCCGCGCATTGCAAGAGCGTTGGCGTTCAATTGGCCAAGTTCCCTCTGCCCAATTGTCCGGTCTTTGGAACTGCTATAATTTGCATGTAGAGAATTTCTACAATCATATCAAGATCAACAAAGAGTTGCGCGACATGGATTTGAAGCGTAATCTTGAAATCAAGCTCAAATTGTGTAGTGAGGCAGAGGCACTTCAAAACGACCAGAATATAGGCAACGCCTTTAAAACGCTGCAACATTTGCACGCACAGTGGAAAGAGACCGGACCTGTTGCAAAAGAGGAGAAGGAGACAATTTGGGAGCGCTTCAAAGTTGCCACAACAACTATAAACGATCGCTACCACGAGTTTATCGACAAACAGTACTCTATGTTTGAGCAAGCACAGGCAATAAAAGAGGAGTTGTGCCAAAAAGCAGCAGCTTTGGCAACGAAGAGTTATAACACAACAAAGGAGTGGCAAAATGCAACCGAACAGCTTTTAAAACTTCAAACCGAATGGAAAGTGGCGGGCGAGGTTTCTCCGAAAGAGCGCACCAAATTGTTTAAAAAGTTCCGCGTAAGTTGTGACAAATTCTTCAATGACAAGAAGGATTTCTATCAGCAAACCGCAGACGAGCATGCAAAGAACTTAGAGTTAAAACGAGCTTTGTGCGAAAGAGTAGAGGCTCTTCAAGAGAGCGAGGATTGGAAAACTGCAACCGAGGCAATTCTGGAAGCACAAAAGGAGTGGAAAGCGATTGGAGCTGTTTCTCAGAAGCACTCTCAAAAGGTATGGAACCGATTCCGGGCTGCATGCGACATTTTCTTTAACAGAAAGAGTGAGCACTTCCAAAGCATAGATTCTGAACAGACCGATAATCTGAATGCAAAGATTAAGATTATTGAAGAGTTGGAGCAAACTATTGTGAGTCAGGACGCTCAAACCGAGCTACAAAGAATCAAAGAGCTACAGAGCAAATGGAATTCTATTGGACACGTTCCCATGAAAGAGAAAGAGACTCTTAACGAGCGATACAAAAAAGTAATAAACAAGCTCTACTCACAACTGAATATATCTGAACGAGAAAAAGAGATTGAACGTTTCAAATCGAAAGTGAAGAGTTTTGATGGTGACAAAGAAAAAAACGCTTATAAAATTGTTAGCGAACGAGAGAAACTAACCACACAGATTCGCCAATTGGAGAATGACATTAAAGTTTTGGAGAACAATATGGGCTTCTTTAATTCCTCTAAAAAAGCAAACTCTTTGTTAGAGGGAATTAACAAAAAGCTAGTCAGTTCCAAAGAGAGACTCTCATTGTTAAAGGTGAAACTTAAAGAGTTGGATAAAATTATTTAAACGAAAATAGAATAAAGAAGAAAAGAGATGGATAAAAACACACTGTACGGATTAATTTTAATATTTCTGATTTTAATTGGCTTTAGCTGGTGGAGCCGTCCAAGCGAAGAGGAGAGACGAGCAATGCAACGCCGCCAGGATTCATTGGTACAAGTTGAGCTTAACAGAAAGGCTGCACTTCGCAAACAGGCAAGGAGTCAAAAGAACAATATTGTAGCAAGCATTAGTGACACACTGTTTGCAACGGATTCATTGACCACCCAAAAGATTATCATCCTTGAAAACAGCAAAATCAAGGTTGGAATCGATACAAAAGGAGGAAGAGTTGCATACGTAGAGTTAAAGGAGTATAAAACCTCGGCCGGAGCACCACTTGTTCTGTGGAATGAGTTGCACTCTACATTCGGATTTACATTCGAAAATATGCGAGAGCAGATTCATACTGTCGATTTCTTATTTACCCCAAGCACAGCACAAAACGTCATTGATGCCACTACACAGCCGGCATCACTTAGCATGACTCTTCAGGCCTCGCCCGATAGCTATATTGAGTACCAATACTCATTGGCACCAGATACATACTCACTGGATTTCAATGTGATTACCAACAACATGGGACGTGTTATCCCCGGAACTCTGGCAATGGAATGGAGCGTTGATATGCCACAATTGGAGAAGAGCGCAGAGTTCGAGACTCGTTACACCGGAATCTATTACAAGATTGATGGCGACGATGTTGACAATCTTGATATGATTAAGAACGAAGAGGAGGAGCTTTCGGCACAAACCAAGTGGATCGCATTCAAGAATCAGTTCTTCTCATCAATCCTTATCGCAAAAGAGAACTTTAACCCAGCAACACTGAAAACTGAAGAGTTTAAAGAGGCTGGTTATCTGAAAAAGGCAAGTGCTACAATCCCTGTTTCATATAACGGAGAGCAACGCACTGAGTTGGATATGCAATTCCTATTTATTCCAAACAACTACTACACTCTCCTTGAGTACGGTAAAGAGATTGATTTACCCGACTTGGTAAACTTAGGATGGAGTTGGTTGGCATGGATTAACCGCTACATTGTAATTCCATTATTCAGCTTCTTGGAGAAGCATGTAACATCGAACTATGGTCTAATCATCCTATTGATGACCTTGATTATTAAACTTGTTTTGGCTCCATTGACAGTCAAGTCATATAAGTCTTCGGCAAAAATGCGTCTGTTGAAACCTCAAATGGATGCCATTAACGCTAAGATTCCAGCAGAAAAGGCAATGGAACGCCAACAGGCAATGATGGAGCTATATAGAAAAAATGGAGTAAGCCCAATGGGAGGATGTCTTCCAATGTTGATTTCATTCCCATTCCTTATTGCCCTATTCTGGTTCTTCCCTGGAGCAATTGAATTGAGACAACAGTCATTCCTGTGGGCCGACGACTTGGCATCATATGACTCAATCCTGGATCTGCCATTCAACATTCCATTCTATGGTGATCACGTTAGTTTATTCTGTTTGCTTATGGCAATAGTGAATGTCATCTATACATGGATGAACTCGAAGACCCAACCACAGAATGATCAGATGAAGATGATGAAATACATGATGTATCTAATGCCTATCATGTTCTTGTTCATCTTCAATAACTACTCATCGGGTTTGAGTTACTACTACTTTGTATCTACCCTTATTAGCATCTTAATGACATGGGCAATTCGCAAATTCTTTATTCGCGATGAAAAGGTTCTTGCAGAGATGGCTGCTGCACAACACAGACCTGCAGCTAAGAAGAGTAGTTTCCAGCAACGTTTAGTCCAAATACAGAAAGAGCAGGAGAAAAAACTACGCGAGCAGAGAGAAAGAAACGCAAAACGCAAATGAAACAGAACTGGAAACCGGGAACAATGATCTATCCGCTACCGGCCGTAATGGTCACATGCGGAGATACTCCCGAGAACTATAACATTATTACAATAGCCTGGACCGGAACAATATGCTCCGATCCGGCTATGTGCTATATATCGGTTAGAAAAGAGCGCCACTCTTACGCAATAATTGAACGCTGCAAAGAGTTTGTAATAAATCTAACAACCGAAGATTTGGCACGAGCTACCGACTGGTGCGGCGTTCGTTCCGGAAAGGATTACAACAAATTCAAAGAGATGGGGCTGACTCCGGGTCAGGCCTCGATTGTCAAAGCCCCGATAATAAATGAAGCTCCAATCAACATAGAGTGTAAGGTTAAACAGATTATCCCCTTGGGAAGCCACGATATGTTTATTGCAGAGGTAGTAAATGTAATTGCCGACGAGAAATACCTGAAGAAAGAGACAGGTAAATTTGAATTAGAGGAGGCAAAACCATTGGTCTATTGTCACGGTCAATACTATGGTCTTGGAGAAAGAAAAGGTAAATTCGGCTGGAGCGTTGAGAAGAAAAAAAAGAAGAAATAAACACAACAACTATTCAAATACAATGAAGAAAATTATCATCACGGCATTAGCTATTGCAACTATTGCTATGCCAATCATGGCCTGTTCGGACAACGATCCCGAAACACCTCAAACACCGGAAGCAACTCAAACTCCCAAAGAGCCCATACCTCCCGAGGATCCCATACCTTCCGAGGAGCAACCATTACCCGAGGTAACAGACACAAACAAATACATTGCCCTAAACAATGACGTGGTAATTCGTTGCTTTACAGCCGACGATTCAACTGCAGCCCTCACACATGTTGCAACCCTTCAGGGCTACATGGAGACACTGAAAAACACCATTCCTACCGAAGCATACGGAAAACTTGTTCCCGATACAATCCAATACAATCCCAATGCCAAAGGATTGGAGTATATCACCGCAGAGCAGGATTCCGTTTTCAATGGAATTGTACTTGGAAACACATTAAAACCATTCAGTGACTCATTGGCACGTGGAAACCAGCCAACCGTTATTGCCAATCTATATGCCAGGAAATATTATCACGAACTATTAACAAGTGACGAGCGTACTGAGATTGAAAACAATTACAATGCTGTTAAGACTGAATATAACAAGGTATATTACATTAACCGCAGAAATAAATTGATACAAAACACTCAATCCAATGCGGTTAACACTCCAATAGACTATTTCGCAGAGATAACCGAGGCATATTTGGGAACAAACAACTTCTATCCATTCGATATTGAGGAGTTACAACGCCACGATAAAGCCGGATTCGAATTAGCAAAAAGAGTTTGGGGCGAGGTTGAAATTCCTGTCAACGAACACGGAATCACACTACCACCGGAAACACTTACCCAATGGCTACAATACAAGGAGTCTCCACTCGATCCATACTACCGTAAATATATCGATGCCAACGGAATGCCGATTGTTGCATCGAGATTTGTGAGCGATAGCGCCTTGGTTCAGGCAAAAGAGATTGTTATTGCTATGTTGGTTAAATGTCCCGAGGCTCAAGAGCACATGTTAAAGGCTCACTTCCGCATTGGAATTATTGGTTATCGCGAAAATGTTACCGACATGCCTGAGTGTCGCGTCATGCCGATAATATGGCCCGGTACCGATTGGGATGCGCGCGGACGAGGCTATGGAGCAACCGAATACATCCCTCTTATGAGTTGTGGCGAAGAGAATATCGTTAAGATTCCAAACTACAATGAGCGTTATCCGACCGAGAGTATCATGGTTCACGAATTTGCTCACAATGTGGAGTTTGGATTAAGAAAATACCATACTGAGTTCTGCAATGCTCTCGATGCTGCCTTTGCAAATGCCGAAGCAACCAACCTATGGGTCGATGCCTCTGGTAATAAAACATACTCACGCGACAATGTATCCGAGTACTTTGCCGAGGGTGTTCAAGCATGGTTCAACACTTGCCGCATGGTTGTGGCTATCAATGGCAAGAATACCAAATTGAAATATCGCGAGCAACTTAAAGAGTACGACCCAATGTTGTACGAAGCAATCTCGATGGTTATGCCGGAGTATCACCTAACCGGTTACCACTTCGACTACGAGTAAAAAAACATATAAATTATACCTTAAGGGCTGTCACTTATGCGACAGCTCTTTTTTATTCTCCCTCGAATTATATTCATTGACCACCTTCCAAAGTTGAGACACAAAAAAGTCCGAGATTTCTCTCGGACTCTGCGGTGCGTACGGGACTCGAACCCGTGACCCCATGCGTGACAGGCATGTATTCTAACCAACTGAACTAACGCACCAATTTTTAAGAACTAACAATAGAGTTTTCTTTCCATTGCGGGTGCAAAGTTATAAACTTTTTTCTTCGCTACAAACTTTTAGAGTAAAAAAAGTAGTACTTTTGTCAATAAATTTTTCACGAAACATTAAAAATCGACTTACATATGAGTCTAATCAAATCAATATCAGGCATTAGAGGTACTGTAGGAGGTGTACCTGGAAATAACTTAACACCTATTGACGTGGTAAAATTTGTCTCAGCCTATGCCACTTGGCTAAAGAAAGAGTGCGGTAAACAGGTTGCAAAGATTGTTGTTGGGCGCGATGCTAGAATTTCAGGAGAGATGTACAGCAATCTTGTATGTTCAACTCTTTGCAGTTTGGGGCACCACGTTGTGAATATCGGTCTGGCAACCACTCCAACTACTGAAATTGCCGTTACCGCTGAAAATGCCGACGGCGGAATTATTTTAACAGCAAGCCACAATCCCAAAGAGTGGAACGCACTGAAGTTGCTAAACTCAAAAGGAGAATTTTTATCCGATGCCGATGGAAAAGCACTATTGGCAATTGCCGAAGAGGGAGATTTTACCTATGCCGATGTTGACTCATTGGGTTT
This sequence comes from uncultured Odoribacter sp., assembly GCA_964567845.1. Classification (GTDB taxonomy): domain Bacteria; phylum Bacteroidota; class Bacteroidia; order Bacteroidales; family Marinifilaceae; genus RGIG9079. Next base: position 9,191 of record CAZMOG010000032.1, read on the forward strand.
TATCGAAGAGAAAGATTATACTCAATACCATATTGATACGGTAATCAACATGAACCTTGTTAATGTACCCGCAATAAAGCAAAGCAACATCAAGGTGGTTGTCGATGCTGTTAACTCGGTAGGAGGAACCATTATTCCCCAACTACTTCGCGCAATGGGTGTAACTGACATTATAGAACTAAACTGCGAACCAACAGGAAAATTCGCCCACAATCCCGAACCTATTCCCGGCAACCTTACACAAATTTCTGCTGCCATGAAGGAGCACAAGGCCGATATAGGAATTGTGGTCGATCCCGACGTTGACCGTCTTGCACTCATTTGTGAAGATGGCTCAATGTTCGTTGAAGAGTACACCCTGGTTTCGGTTGCCGATTATGTATTGAGCAAAACTCCGGGCAATACAGTTTCCAACCTATCCTCTTCAAGAGCCTTGAGCGATATTACCAAACGCTATAACGGATGTACCTATTCTGCATCGGCAGTTGGCGAGGTTAATGTTGTTGCCGAGATGAAGCGAACCAATGCTATCATCGGTGGCGAGGGCAATGGAGGAGTTATCTATCCTGAACTGCACTACGGTCGCGACGCTTTGGTAGGTGTGGCCCTTTTCCTTTCATTATATGTTGAGCGAGGCCTGACGATGACCGAATTGAAAAAGAGTTACCCTGCCTACTATATTTCAAAAAACAGAATTGATCTGCAACCCGAAACCAATGTCGAAAAGGTTCTTGACACATTGAAGGCAAAATACTCTAACGAAAAGATTACCGATATTGACGGAGTAAAGATCGACTTTGCCGATGGATGGGTTCATCTAAGAAAATCGAATACCGAGCCTATCATCCGCGTCTATTCTGAATCGAAAGATGAACAGGCTGCCAACCAATTGACCAACGAAGTGATTGAAACCTTCTACTCTGCCTGCAAATAAGCAATAACAAAAAAAATGACCCCGTGAAACTCTACGCTTCATAGGGTCATGTTAGTTTATGTTTTAAATGAAATTACTTTGCTCGAGACATTTTATATCCCAACAACATTCCATCATACTGCTCTACCACTGCATTCAACCCTGCCAAAGTTGCAGTACTTGAAAGACTTGAGGCTGCCGATGCAATCTTCTTTAGCATGGTAAACAACTCTTTTGCATCAAAAAGAATTGATAACGAAGTTCCATTGTTTGCATATATAGCGGATACCTTTCCAAGATTAATCTTTCCAAGTACCTGATATTTCAAAACAATAATATTATTCGCCTTATCTAAAGAGTAGGTACCCTTCAATGTTTGAAGCTTTGATTTCACCTTGATTGTTTGAGTAAAGGTCGAATCACTATTGAAGGTAAATGAATAACTGTTATCCATACCTAACTTAGCATACAACTTACCCACACTGCTCTCAACAGTTGTAAGCATTGCTGCTCCTCCCGCCTCAGCCAGAAGGTTATCACTCTTGAACTGCACCTCAGCTCCCGAATAATTCCAGGTTCCAACAACCGACAAATCCAACTTTGAAACTACCTTTCCGGCAACACTCTCAACTATTGAAGTAATCGATTCCTTAGAGAGAGTCTTATCCAAAAGACTACTTAAAACCGACTGTGCACTAACCTGAGATACAAACAATCCCATTAATGCCACTAATAAAATTTTCTTCATTGCTATTTAGTTTTATTGGTTTATCAACATATTGTACAACGAGGCAAAGTTCTCCATAAACAAGCGTGTTGCAATTGCCAACAGAATAATTCCGAAAAATTTCTTTAGAATATAAACACCACCTTTACCTATCAACTTCTCTACTATATGGACATTTTTCAACACGACAAACACCACTATCATATTCAGAATTACTGCAATAATGATGTTCATCAACTGATACTCAGCTCTCAAAGACAAGAGAGTTGTAAACGAAGCAGCTCCCGCTATCAATGGAAATACAAGCGGAACAAATGCCGTTGTATGATCGGTATCACAATCCTCTTTGAACAAGGTAACACCAAAAACCATCTCCGCTGCCATAACGAACAGGATTATCGCTCCGGCCACAGCAAACGATTTGATATCCACTCCAAAGAATCCCAACAACTGAATTCCGATAAACAAGAATAACATGAACAAGACAAACGAAATTACAGCAGTTTTTAATGGTTCTATTTTCTTACCTTTTTCTTGTAGATTCAATACTACCGGAATCGCTCCTGTTATATCTATCACTGCAAAAAGTACAAGAAAAGCACTTAATATCTCTTTAAAAGAGAAACTTCCTAACATCTCCATTACATTTCCCATCTCTTTACTCGTTTTTAAATAAGACTTTATAACTATTAAGTTCGATTTTTATCTTGACAAAGTTACGATTTTGAGAATGCATCAACAAGATTGAAACGAAAAAAGTTTATTTTTTGAATTTCAGCAATAAAAGTAGTAAATTTGCGCCCAAATTTCAAAACTGATTATAAAACTGCGAAATCTATGGATAAAAAATTCCCGGTATATAAAGGGCTTGACTTAGCCAACATCAATAAAGAGGTTCTTGCCTTGTGGGCAGAGGAGAAGACCTTTGAGGCAAGCTTAAAAAATCGCGAAGATGCGCCCTCGTTTATCTTCTTTGAAGGACCACCATCTGCAAACGGAATGCCCGGTATTCACCACGTAATGGCACGTTCGTTAAAAGATGTTATATGCCGATATAAAACTCTTCAAGGCTACAAAGTGAATCGAAAAGCCGGATGGGACACCCACGGTTTGCCTGTTGAACTTGGAGTAGAGAAGAAGTTGGGAATTACCAAAGAGGATATTGGTAAATCAATCAGTGTTGCCGAATATAATAAGGAGTGTCGTTCCGAGGTAATGAAATATACCAAGGAGTGGGAGCAGCTGACCCAACAGATGGGTTATTGGGTTAATATGCAAGACCCATACATCACCTACGACAACCGCTATATCGAGACATTGTGGTATTTGCTCAAGCAGTTGTTCAATAAAGGTTTCCTTTATAAAGGATACACCATTCAACCATATTCACCCGCAGCAGGAACAGGACTTAGCTCACATGAGTTGAATCAACCCGGATGTTATAGAAAAGTGTGGGATACAACCGCTACTGCGCAGTTTAAGGTTGTACGTAATGCCGATTCCGAAAAGTTATTTACCGATTCGGACGAGGTCTATTTCATGGCATGGACAACCACTCCATGGACCCTTACCTCGAATACCGCCCTTTGCGTAGGCCCAAATATTACATACATACAGGTAAAGAGTTATAACCCATACACATACCGCCCTATATCGGTTATTTTGGCAAAGGATCGTTTCAGTGCGTATTTTAATGCTAAAGCCGAGGGTATTGCTCTTTCAGAGTATAAAGAGGGTGACAAACTTATTCCGTACCAGATTGTAGCGGAGTATAGTGGAACAGATTTGGTTGGCATGAGATATGAGCAACTAATTCCATGGTTCACTCCACAAGGCGATGCTTTCCGCGTAATCCCCGGTGACTACGTAACTACCGAGGATGGTACCGGTATTGTGCATATTGCACCTACATTCGGAGCCGACGATAACCGTGTTGCGAAGGCTGCCGGTATTGCTCCTATGCAGCTACTTGACAAAGAGGGAAATTTGCAACCACTGGTTGACAAAAAGGGACGTTTCTTCTGCTTAGAGGATATGGATCCTGAATATATCAAGAGTAATGTAAATGCCGAGGCATATAAAGAGTTCAGTGGCCGATATGTCAAGAATGCCTATGACTCTTCATTGACCGAGAAGGATGCAACATTGGATATCGATTTGTGTGTAATGCTCAAAAAGGAGAATCGCGCATTCAAGGTTGAGAAACACGAGCACGACTATCCACACTGCTGGAGAACAGATAAACCTGTTCTTTACTACCCTCTTGATTCATGGTTCATTAAGAGTACTGCTGTACGTGAGCGCATGATCGAGTTGAACAAGACCATCAACTGGAAACCACAAAGCACCGGAGAGGGACGCTTTGGCAAATGGCTTGAGAATTTGGTTGATTGGAACCTTTCCCGTTCAAGATATTGGGGTACTCCACTTCCAATATGGGCTACCGACGATGGTACTGAGATGAAGTGTATCGGTTCAGTAGAGGAGCTTATCAACGAAATTGAGAAATCAATTGCATGTGGATACATGAGCGAGAATCCATATAAGGGATTCCAGGTTGGCAACAACTCAAAAGAGAATTACGAGAGTATCGATTTGCACCGTCCATACGTTGACAATATTGTGCTTGTATCCGAGAGTGGCAAGAAGATGTTCCGTGAAACCGACCTTATCGATGTTTGGTTCGATTCAGGAGCAATGCCATACGCACAGGCACACTACCCATTCGAGAACAAAGAGGCCATTGAGAGCGGAGAGCGCTTCCCTGCCGACTTTATTGCCGAGGGTGTTGACCAAACACGTGGATGGTTCTTCACACTACACGCAATTGCAACCATGATTTTCGATTCTGTTGCATTCAAGAATATCATTTCAAACGGTTTGGTTCTTGATGCTAAGGGAAACAAAATGTCAAAGCGACTTGGCAATGCTGTTGACCCATTCGAAACAATCGACAAATATGGCTCCGACCCACTACGTTGGTACATGATTACCAACTCACAACCGTGGGATAACCTTAAATTTGATATTAAGGGAGTAGAAGAGGTTAAGAGTAAGTTCTTCGCAACCCTTTACAACACATACGGATTCTTTGCGATGTATGCCAATATCGATAATTTCGATAATAGCAAGCCACAAATTCCTGTTGCAGAGAGACCGGAAATGGATCGTTGGATTCTATCTATGCTGAACAGCCTTATCAAAGAGGTTACCGAGGCATACGAAAACTACGAGCCTACAAGAGCCGGACGAGCTATTCAAGAGTTCGTATCCGAGAATTTGTCTAACTGGCATGTAAGATTAAGCCGTAAACGTTTCTGGAATAGCGATTTGGCTGCATACCAAACCCTATACCAATGCTTGGAGACCGTTGCTATTTTGGCTGCTCCGATTGCTCCGTTCTACATGGACAAACTGTTCCGCGATTTGAACAGTGTAACCGGAAACCACAGTGGTAGCGTACACTTGGCAAACTTCCCTAAAGCCGACGAAAGTGTAATTGACACCGAATTGGAGAAGCAAATGGAACTTGCACAAGATGTAACTTCAATGCTTCTTGGATTGCGTAGAAAGGTTCAAATTCGTGTGCGTCAACCATTAGCTAAAGTTATGATTCCTATTGCAGACCAAACAATGCAGAACCGTTTGGAGGCTGTTAAAAATATTATCCTGTCAGAGGTGAATGTTAAGGAGTTGGAGTATATTACCGATACTGTAGGAGTTCTTACAAAGCGTATCAAACCAAACTTCAAGACATTGGGACCAAAGTATGGAAAGTGTATGAAGGCCATTTCGGCCCAGGTTGCCACCATGGACCAAAGAACCATTGCCGATTTTGAGCGTAGCGGCGCATACGAAATGGCTGTTGGCGACGAGAAGATTACATTGGGATTAGCCGATGTTGAGATCATCTCCGAGGATGTTCCGGGATGGCAGGTTGCCAATTTCGGACCTTTGACAGTTGCCCTTGACATTCAAATCACCACAGAACTTCGCGAGGAGGGAATTGCCCGTGAGTTGATTAACAGAATCCAGAATGCCCGTAAAGATAGCGGCTTGGAGGTTACCGACAGAATTAACTTGACAATCGGAGCTCACTGCGAGATTAACGATGCAGTTAATCACCTATCTTCATATATTGCCGGACAGGTATTGGCTACTCAGGTAAATATTGAGAGCGAGCAGAAAGATGGCGACATTGAGATTGAAATTGATGACATCAAAACCTTTATCAGAATTGAAAAGGTCTAAAAAATAATATATTATGGCAGAAAAGAATAGATATTCCGACGCAGAGTTGCAGGAGTTCAAAGAGATCATCCTGGCAAAGTTAGAGAAGGCAAGAGAGAATTATGCCACTCTTAGAGCTTCGGTTTCTGGAGCTGACGGAAATGACATTTCCGATACAAGCCCAACATTCCATATTTTGGAAGAGGGTGCAGCTATTAACTCTAAAGAGGAGGCCGGAAGATTGGCTCAACGCGCAGAGAGATTTATCTCTCACCTTGAGGCTGCATTAATCCGTATCGAGAACAAGACCTACGGAATTTGCCGAGAGACTGGAAAGTTGATTCCAAAAGAGCGTTTGAGAGCAGTTCCTCACGCAACTCTAAGTGTAGATGCCAAGAACAAACAAAGTTAACGGAATGTCGGCATCAAAAAAACTTATATTAATATCAGTAATATTACTGGTATTGGACCAGTGTGTGAAATTCTGGATTAAAACTTCGTTTACTTTGGGCGAGGAGATCCGAATCTTTAACTGGTTCAGATTACTCTTTGTAGAGAATCCGGGCATGGCATTTGGCATGAAGTTCGGAGAGGGGAATGCGTGGAAAATTCTCTTAACCTGCTTCAGAATTGTGGCCTCTGCCGGAATTATATGGTATATAAGAAAGTTGATTAAGGAGCAGGCTCCTATGGGAGTATTGGTCTGTCTGACCATGATACTATGTGGAGCATTAGGCAACTTGATTGACAGTATATTCTACGGAGTTATTTTTAGTGCAAGTACATTTTATCAAGTTGCAGAATTTATGCCCGAGGGAGGAGGCTATACTTCGTTACTATGTGGTAAGGTGGTAGATATGCTCTATTTCCCTATTATACAAAAGGGAGATTTTATCTTCTTCCGTCCGGTATTCAATTTTGCAGATTCATATATTACAATAGGAGCAGCTGTATTGATAATCTTCTATCGTAACTTCTTTAGTAGTACAAAACAGGAAAATGAGCAACAAGAAAGTTGATAATTTAGTAATTGTTGAGTCGCCTGCGAAGGCCAAAACCATTGAGAAATTTTTAGGCGAGGGCTACACAGTAAAATCGAGCTTCGGACACATCAGAGATTTGTCTAAAAAGGATTTAGGTGTAAATATCGAAGAGAACTTCGCCCCCATATATGAAATTTCTGAAGAGAAAGCCAATGTAGTAAAGGAGCTTAAATCTCTTGCCAAAAGTGCAAACAACGTGCTTCTTGCATCCGATGAGGATCGCGAGGGAGAGGCTATTGCCTGGCACCTGGCAGAAGTTCTTAAATTGAATCCGGAAACAACAAAGCGTATTGTCTTCCACGAGATTACCAAAGATGCAATATTAAGGGCTATCGAGAATCCTCGCCACATAGATACAAATTTGGTATGCGCTCAGCAGGCCAGAAGAGTATTGGACAGATTGGTGGGATTTGAACTTTCACCGGTCCTTTGGAGAAAGGTAAAACCATCGCTATCGGCGGGTCGAGTTCAATCAGTTGCAGTAAGATTGATTGTTGAGCGTGAGCGCGAGATTAATGCTCATAAGAGCTTATCATCTTTTGGCGTATCGGCAACATTCATTGCTGCAAATGGTCAGAGTTTCAAAGCCGATTTGACAGAAAAGTTCGAGACAGAGGCAAGCGCCAAAGAGTTTGTATCAAACTGCATCAACGCAACATTCAAAGTAAAATCAGTCGATACAAAACCAACAACCCGCAAACCGGCTCCCCCATTTACCACCTCAACACTACAACAAGAGGCATCGCGTAAATTGGGATTCTCAGTTTCACAAACCATGTCAGTGGCACAACATCTGTACGAGCAAGGATTTATTACCTATATGCGTACCGACTCTGTAAATCTATCTGATTTGGCAATAAACACCTCAAGATCTGTGATTTGCGAAAGATTGGGAGAAGAGTATGCACAGACACGAAGATTTGCAACCAACACCAAAGGAGCCCAAGAGGCTCACGAGGCCATCCGCCCAACCTACATGAATCGCGAAACTATCGAGGGAGACAAAAATGAGCAACAACTATACGACTTGATTTACAAGCGAACCATAGCATCGCAAATGGCCGATGCAGAGTTGGAGCGTACGGTTGCCGAGATAGACATGACAGATAGCAATGGAAAATCCGAGTATAAGTTCAATGCTATTGGCGAGATTATCATATTCGACGGATTTCTTAAGGTCTATATGGAGGGCGTTGATGATGAGAACGAAGCTGCACAAACAGCAATTCTTCCTACTCTTAAAGAGGGAGAATCTCTTGACAGAAAAGAGATTGTAGCAAAAGAGCAATACTCTCAGCATCCTCCAAGATACACCGAGGCAAGTTTGGTAAAAAAGATGGAGACTCTTGGAATCGGACGTCCGTCAACGTACGCTCCTACCATTACCACAATAATCAATCGTGGATATGTTGTAAAAGATTCCAGAGATGGAGTCCCAACACCTATCAAGACAATAAAACTTACAGGTGAAAAGAAAATTTCGGTAACAACATCGAAAAAGAATTTAGGAGCTGAGAAGAAAAAATTATTCCCATCAGATATTGGAATTGTTGTGACCGATTTCCTTAACGAGCACTTTGCCGACATTATGGATTACAACTTCACCGCAAATGCCGAGCAGAATTTGGACGATATTGCCGAGGGAAGATTGGCATGTGACAAAATGCTTAATGAATTCTATGCTCCATTCCACTCTCAAGTTGAGGAGACCCTGGAGCACTCTGAACGTAACAGCGGAAAGCGAATCCTGGGTGAAGAGCCTGGCACAGGCCTCAAAGTTTCAGTTCGTATCGGCCGTTTTGGTCCTGTTGCACAAATTGGCGAGGGCGAAAATGTTAGATATGCAGGTCTTCAGAAGGGACAGCTTATGGATAACATTACCCTTGAAGAGGCACTTGCCTTGTTCAAATTCCCAAGACATCTTGGAGAATTCGAGGATAAAGAGGTTACTATTGGAGTTGGAAGATTCGGTCCATACATCCGCCACAACGGTCAATTTGTATCGCTGAAAAAAGGTGAAGACGATGCCGGTACAATAACATTAGAGCAGGCCATAATTCGCATTGAAGAGAAACGTACTGCAGATAAAAATCGTTGTATTGCTGAATTTGACGGAGGCATTCAAGTGCTTAACGGACGTTTCGGCCCCTATATTGCTTGCGATAAGGTAAACTACAAATTACCAAAGGGAACCGATGCAACAACCCTCACTAAAGAGGCTTGTTTGGCTATTATGGCCGATGAAAATAACAAAAGTAACGGCAAGAAGGCTAAAAAAAGTCCTGTAAAGAAAAAGAGTGCAAAATAAGGATACGCTTTTTTTGCATAAATAAAGTAAGATTGCTAATTTCGTGGCTTGAAATTTAAGAAAATAGGAAAACAAAAAATAAATAATAATGGCAGCATTACAAACTATTCGTGAGAAAGCCGGAATCAGTGTCGGAATCGTAATCGGTTTGGCACTTATCGCATTCGTTATGGGCGATATTTTTACTTCCGGTTCAAGTATTAAAAACAGCAAACTAAACGTTGTAGGCGAGATTGATAGCGAGGAGATATCTATCATTACCTTCCAAAATGCAGTAACCGAGGCCGAGAACGCATACAAAGCAAGCACTGGAGGTTACGTAACCGAGGAGCAAATGGCTCAGCTACGCGAGAATGTATGGGATCAAATGGTATATACATCATTGCTTCAGGCACAAGCAGAGGAGTTGGGGCTTAACGTATCTGACGACGAGTTGTTCAACCTGATTTATGGAGACAATATCAGCCCTGTTATCTACAACGCATTCGGTACACAGAATCCCGAGGAGATTCGTCAGATTGTACAGTATGTAATTTCAACCCCTAATGCCGGTATCAGCTGGGAGGGTATTCAGAACGAGGTTGCTTCAAACAGATTGTTCGAGAAGTATTCTGCATTAGTAAACAATATGTTCTATACAACATCGGCAGAGACAAACAACACTCTTGAGTCTCAAGCAAACAAGTTCGATGTAAGTTACATTGTAAAGAGATACTCTACTGTTGCAGACTCTACGATTAATGTATCAGAGTCTGCTATCAAGAACTATTACAATACTCATCCTGTTGAGCAAGACGAAACCAGAGAGATTGTTTACGTAACATTCTATATCACTCCAACTGCCGATGACAGACAGGCAATCTTGAGTTCATTGAACGATATTGTTGCAGGTTTCGCTTCAACAACAACTCCAGAGAATGTTATCAGCATGAACTCGGATACCAAAGAGCAACCAACATATGTTAGCAAGAGTTCTATTGCAAATGCAGAGTTGGCTGAGCACTTGTTCTCAAAGAATGGAACAGAGGTATATGGTCCATACGAGGAGGAGGGTTATTACAAAATTACTCGCGCCTTCGACAAAAAGAAGATGCCTTCTGAGCTTCGCGCTCGTCACATCTTGATTGGAGGAGCAACAATCGAGGAGGCTCAAACTGCTGCAGATGATTTGGCTGCAAAGATCAAGAAGGGTGAAATTGGATTTGCCGAGGCTGCTTCACAATACTCAATGGATCAGGCATCAGCAGTAAACGGAGGTGACCTTGGTTGGGTTGCTTACAGCACATTGATTCCTGAGGTGAGCGAGGCTCTATTCAACGCTAAGGTTGGTGCTATTGGAACCGTTGAGTCTGGTTACGGAATCCACATCTACGAGGTACTTGAGCAGAAAGATATTCAGGATATGGTAAAGGTTGCAACAGTTACCAAAGAGATTCGCCCATCATCAGCAACAGAGATGGCAGCCACAAACGTAGCTCGTGACTTTGCTAATGGAATCACAACTGCAGAGGAGTTGATTGCAAAAGCACAGGAGCAGGGCTTGGTTCGCAAGAGTGCAATCTTGGGTAAAAACGACCCTGTTGTGGGAACAATGACAGCATCACGCGAGTTGGTACAGAGCTCATTCCTAACCGAGGAGGCTAACAGTGTTATCAGCAATCGTGACAAATCAACAGTATTTGCATTCGGCAACAAGGAGAGAGTTGTTGCTGCATTGACAAAGATTAACCCGGAGGGATTGATTCCATTGCAGGACAGAGCCGGAGAGATTCGCTTGATTTTGACAAACAAAGAGAAAGCTAACATCATTAGCAAGGAGCTGTCATCTATCAAGGCTAACAGCCAGAGTTTGGCATCGATTCAAAGCCAGACAGGTCTTGACATTCAAGATGCACAAGATGTAACATTTACATCATTACAGTTGCCTGGTGCAGGAATTGAGCCTGCAGTAATTGGAGCTATCACATCAATGGAGACAGGTCAAATCTCTGAGCCTATCGCTGGAAACAACGGAGTATACATTGTTATGGTTAACAACAAAACTACCGACGAGATTACCGACGAGATGAAGGGAGCTGAGGAGTATAGAGCAGCTTACATGTTGAACATGAAGTTAAATCAGCAACTTCTTCCTGCATTGGCTAAAATGGCAAACGTAAAGGATTACAGATATAAGTTCTATTAATCTTATATCCCCACTCAACATATCAAGGAGGGTGACTCAAAAGTCTTTTAACTGATGAGTCACCCTCTTCTATATTTGATAC